>CAMNHT010000131.1 GCA_946539625.1 uncultured Clostridia bacterium
GCTTCCCCTCGAAGGGGAAGCCTTTTTCGTTAAGGGCGCACTTATACACCACCTTGCGGCGGTGATACCCTTCCTTGTCGGGACGTGCAATAACTCAAACTGTTACCTATCGAAAAAGAAAAGCGCAGCCGCTTGTAAAACGACCGTGCTTTGAATACCCCCCTTGACAAACCTCCTCTGAAGGGCCGTTTTCTGATTCGATAAATGTATGAATGAGCAACATAAGTGCGTTGTAGACGCACGCGCGTATACTGCGGAGAAAGAACGGGGCATCTATCCGTAAAATCCGGCGACATGTGCGGCGGATTTTACTTCTTGCGATGGTACGCGCGGGAAGCGCGAGATTTACCTCTGTAACGAAGCGGATCGCCGCCCGGAACGGTGAAGCAGTTTGGGCGAACCTGAAAAAAGACGGTCTTGTGAAGAACTTCAACAGACCGTTTTTCACGTTGTCGGGATCAGCCACATGAACGGATTCATGCGGTAGAAGAAGCCCGCAAGCGGCGGGTCGACAAGCATTTGCCCAAGAGGCGGCACGATCGTAAGGATGATCGGCGCGAGCAGGAAAAAGATATGGAGCATCGTCATGCCGTGCAGAAAGCCGATCCCGCAGGAGAACAGCGGGTCGAACCGCTTCAGTACCGGAAGTCCGTGCCTGCCGTAGTCGATCATGCGCAGGATAAAGCCCAAAAGTACGCGGATGATCACGAACAGGATCAGCAGTGAGAGAATGTTGAGCACGACGTCAACGATCGTCTGATTGAAGTAATCGCCGAGCGTGGTGATGCCGTTGTCGCGATATGCTTCCCTTCGGATGTTTTTGCCGACCGCGCTGTCCAGCGGCAGGGGCAGGTCCGCGTTGTCGATGATCGTCGAAAGCGTGTCGCCGTCGATCGAAGAGACCGGGTCGTGGATCATCTCGACGCTCGTTTTACTGACGAATTCATACCCCTCGAAGTAATAGAGCAGGCTGCCGTACAGCCGCTTGCTCTCCCGCACGGGCGAGGCGACGACGGGGATCATCAGAAGCGCGAGAAAGAAGGAAAGCAGCGTCAGACCGATGCTGACGGCAGAATAGATGACCCCGCGGTAATATCCCGCGAGGATGCAAAGCCCTAAAACGACCAGGATCAGGATGGTTACGATCATTTCCGGTTCCTTTCCGCGTCAGTCGAGCGTGACGCGATAACAGCTTTGTTCGGTCATGACGAGGAATCCTTCCGCGCCGTATCGGAACGCCGCAATCGGCGTATATTCCGGCTCGAGATCCAGAAGCTTTTTCCCCGCAAAGGAGAATTGCAGAAAGTTTTCCCGCGTGAACACGCAGATCGTTCCGTTGAACAGAAACGCGCCTACCACGGGAGAGGGCATGTATTTCTGCATGACGTTCGACCACAGGTCGTCCGTTTCGGAGATCGTGATCAGCCGCACGAGACTGTTTTCCTCGCCTTCCGCCGCAACGGGCAGCGCAATGAAGTACGCCGTTTCCGCCCCTGCGGAGAAATCGACGATCGTACTGCCGTAGACCCGCACACGGTCACGCTCGGCGGAAAAGCCGTCGTCCTCGCGGTCGTAGCGGATGATCGACTGCGTGCCGACCATGAAAAGACAGCGATCGGAAAGATACAGGTTGTAGATCGCCTGGTTGTAGAACGGCGTGGTGTAGTGGATCATGGAGCCGCCGTTGCTGCAGTCATAGATTCGGACGATGGACTCCTCGGTGAACTGCCCGACGTCCATCGTGGAGACCCACAGAAGCTCGGTCGTGCCCGTGTCGAGGAAGCCGAACCCGACGACCTCGCTGTCCTTGAATGAGATCGAGTTGACCGACCGCATTTCCCTCGACTGTGTGTCCAGTCTGATGATCTCGATAAAGCGCTCGTCGCGGTCCGCAACGGGGATCCTGTACAGCAGTGCGGCATAGTTTTTGCCTGCGCGCACGTCAAGGATCGTGCCGCTTTGAAGCGCAAGCGTCTTTTCCGCACCCTGGATCTTGAACCGCGGTCCGGCATAGACGACCGTCATTGCGGCGGAGCTGTCATAGCCCTCGATGCTGTTGATCGCATAATAGGTCGAAACGTCCTTTGCCGCGTCGTAGGTATAGATGCGGTCCTCCGTGCGGTAGGAAAGCATATCGTCTTTCATGCGGTATGTATAACCGCTGATGACGTCCGCACGCGTGAAGGTCAGTCCCTTGTCACGTTTTGACAGTACCAGAAAGAGCAGCGCAAGGACTCCGACGACAAGTATGCCTGCGGCAACACCGAAGAACGCGAGCCGGGAAACGGTCATGCGGCCGATCGTCAGCTTGCGGTCTGCGCTGTCGCGTATGTATTCGCGTATGCGTTCGCCGAAGTCGCTCATAGATGCTCCGTATCAGTTTGTTTTCGGCGCCCGTACCTTCAAAGCGCCGGGCAGCACGCGGAAGACCACGGGCGTGCCGTCCATGCGTTCGCCGTCCACCTCAATGCGCGAGACCGGATCGCAGATCACAGACACCTCGGTCGCCTTGCGATAGGTGATCACGGGAAGCCCGATGTGCTTCCCCTTGATGAATTTGGGCAGCAGGCTCAAAAGCTTCAGGCGCGTTACGTCATGCGCGATGCACACATCCAACAGTCCGTCGGACATATCGGATTCGGGCAGTACGTTCATGCCGCCGCCGAAATGCGTTCCGACGCCCGCCGCTGCCATCAGCACGTTCCGTTCGATCGTGCCGTCCGGAAACGTCAGCGTTGTTTTCCTGAGCTTCAGACCCAATACCGCCTTCAGCACACCGAGCCGGTAGGCGGTCTCGCCCTTTTTACACTTTGGCTTGAACTCCTCGGTATAGTCCAGAACGTCCACGTCGAAGCCGAAGCCCGCAATATTAAAGAAGATCTGGTCGTTTGCCGTACCGGCGTCGACGGTCCGGGTTTCTCCGTTCAGAAGGATGTCGAGCGCGGCTTCCATGTCGGTCGGAATGCCGAGCGCACGGGCGTAGTCGTTGCCCGTGCCGCAGGGCAGGAGCCCCAGAATGCGGTCGGTATGCACCACGCTCATTGCGGTCTCCCGAAGCGTCCCGTCGCCGCCGACGGCAACGATCACCGGAAAGCCGTCGTCGATCGCAGCTTTGCTGAGCTCCGTTGCGTGACCGGGATGCTGCGTTTCGCGGATCTCAAAGTCCACGCCGCGCGAAGTCAGCAGTTCCTTGACGCGATCAATGTACGCGCCGGCGCTTCCGCTGCCGGATGTACGGTTTGCGATCAGACAATACCGTTCCATAATGCCTCCGTTCTCACCCATCCATACTGAATCAATCTATCTTAACACAGATCGCGGATCGGGTCAAGATTGCGCGTCAAAGGAACCGAACGGCGCATTGCAAACTTTTTGCAACAGAAATGCAAAAAACCTGTCCGACCCTTGCAAACGGCGGGGTCTTGTGGTATGATACCACAATCCGGCGAAGAATGCCGACTCATTCGGCTTGCAAGGAAATAGATAAGGAGTAAGGAACATGGCACAACTGGAAAAACTTGAGGGGAACAAAGCAAAACTGACGATCACGATCGACGCGGAAACCTTTAAAAAGGCGTTGAACGAGGCGTACAAAAAGACGGCGGGCCGCTATGCGGTCCAGGGCTTCCGTAAGGGTCACGCACCGCGCAAGGTGATCGAGACCTACTACGGCGCGGGCGTATTCTATGAGGACGCGTTTGACATCTGCTGGGGACAGCCGTATGACGAGGCGGTGAAAGAGCACGAACTGTTTGTGGTCGACCGTCCCGACATCGATATCCTTTCGATCGGTGAGGACGAAGGCGTTACCTTCGTTGCGGAGGTCACGTTAAAGCCCGAAGTCACGCTTGGCGAATACAAAGGTATTGCGGTGCCGAAGGCGGACTATACTGTAACCGATGAGGAAGTCGATCAGGCGCTCGAAGCGGAGCGCGAGCATCAGGCACGTTTCGTGGACGTCGACCGTCCCGCGGAAAACGGCGACCGCGTCCTGCTCGATTATTCGGGCTCTGTCGACGGCGAGAAGTTCGAAGGCGGCACGGCAGAGGATCAGACGCTTCTGCTCGGCAGCGGCACGTTCATCCCGGGCTTTGAAGATCAGCTCGTGGGAATCAAAGCGGGCGAATCCCGCGACGTCAACGTGACGTTCCCGACCGATTACCATGCGGAGCACCTCGCGGGCAAGGCTGCGGTGTTCGCCTGCACGGTGAAGGCGGTCCAGCAGAAAGAGCTTCCGGAGATCGACGACGATTTCATCGGCGACATCTCGGAGTTCGAGACCGTCGATGCATGGAAAGCCGACAAAAAGGCCAAAATGCTCGAGGAAAAGAAGCAGCGCATGGACGCAATGCGTGAAAACGCGGCGCTGAAGGGTGCGTGCGACAACGCGACCGTGGACATTCCGGCATGCATGATCGACCGTCAGGTCGAATACATGGTACAGGACATCAAGTACCGGATTGCGGGCAGCGGTCTCGATTTCAACAAGTATCTGCAGTATCTCGGCATGACCGAGCAGCAGCTTCGTGACAACTATCGCACCGAAGCGGAAGCACGCGTCAAGATGCAGCTTGTGATCGAGGCGATCTCGAAGGCGGAGAACGTCGCCGCGACCGATGAGGACATCGAAGCGGAGATC
>CAMNHT010000132.1 GCA_946539625.1 uncultured Clostridia bacterium
TTTGTATATACCACTTGCAATTCCTTCGGAACGGTGATAAAATATATAATCGGAAAAGGAGCTGACAAGGCATGGAAAGCAGTGCATGGCAAATCCGCACGACGGGATCGTCTCGCCCGCTTTCCTTTGCGTATGTTCTTCGCGCGTGACTGCCGGTTTGCGGCGGACAGGCGCGTTTTTTTGTCAGATCCCGAAAGAAAAGGAGGAAGTTGTATGAAACGGAGATTGTTATCGTTCCTGCTGGCGGTTCTGATGGTGCTGAGCATCATTCCCACCGTCGTTTTGCCGAAGACCGCGGTCGCGGACGCCGCGCCGGTCGATCAGGCGATCGTGCAGGGCGGCGCGATCCTGCATTGCTTCGACTGGTCGTATAACGAGATCAAAGCGGCGCTGCCGGACATCGCGGCGGCGGGCTACGCTGCCGTACAGACCTCGCCGGTACAGCCCGCAAAGGACTATAACGGCGCATGGACGGACACCGGCGGCAACTGGTGGAAGCTCTATCAGCCGCTCGATTTCTGCGTGGCGGACGGCTCTGAGACGTGGCTCGGCAGCAAGGACGAGCTCATGGCGCTTTGCGACGAAGCGGAGGATTACGGCATCCGCGTCATCGTTGACGTCGTGGCAAACCACACGGCAAACATCACCGGCGGCGGCTACACGGTCGGCGGCACCTACAACGTCAGCGATCAGGTCGCGGAACGGCTGCAGGATCCCGACGGCAGCAAGGGTCTGTATCATACCAGCGAAAACGGCGCGAACGACGACAGCCGCTACAACATGACGCAGTACCACATTTCCATGCCGGACCTGAACACCGGCAATCAGGTCGTGCAGGACATGGTCCTCGATTTCCTCAAGGAGTGCGTGGACTGCGGCGTCGACGGCTTCCGCTTTGACGCGGCAAAGCACATCGAGCTGCCCGGCGACGCGAACTGCGGCAGCAATTTCTGGCCGTACGTGATCGGCGGCATCCGCGATTACGCGGAGGACGACCTTTATATCTACGGCGAATCCCTGAGCGGCTCCGGCTCCGACGCGTGGGTCAATGAGTTTATCACCTACATCGGTCTTACCGACAGCCAGACCGGAAACGCGGCGCGCGACGCGGTCCGCGATCAGAACGCCGGCGCTTTGGCGATCGGCGACTATTCGCGCGGCAGCTCCCCGAAGGATTACGTCCTCTGGGCGGAATCGCACGACACCTATGAGGACAACTCGTCCAGCGGCGTATCCTCCGACAAGATCGTCCGCACGTGGGCGATCGTCGGCGCAAGAGCAGACTCGACGGCATTATATTTCGCCCGTCCGAACGAGCAGATGGGCCTTGCAAGCTCCGACACGTCTTGGAAATCCCCTGCGGTCGCCGAGGTCAACAAGTTCAAGACCCACTATGACGGCACGGGCGAATACCTCTCCTACGATCAGGACAATAAGATCACATGGATCGAGCGCGGCGAAGCGAATAACGGCGCGGGCGTCGTGATCGACAAACTCGACGGCGCGGGCTGGGTCGAACTCGATGCGCATCTCATGAGCGACGGCATCTATAAAGACGAGGTCACGGGCAGCAACTTCGCAGTCACGAACGGCAAGATCACCGGTTACGTCGGTCCGACGGGCGTCGCGGTCGTGTACAAGACCACCACCGGCGATGCGCCCACCCCGCCGGAAACCTCGTCGCAGATGCTGTATCTGCAGCCCAGCAGCAACTGGAACCAGTCCAACGCGCGCTTTGCGGTCTACACCTTCGGCGGCGGCGAGCACTGGTACAGCATGAGCCCGGTCGACGGCGAAACCAATATCTACGGCGCAGAGATCACGAATCCGTATACAAACGTCATCTTCTGCCGCATGAATCCGGCGACGACGGACAACAACTGGAACAACAAGTGGAATCAGACGGCGGACCTCACCGTTCCGTCCGATAAGAACTGGTATAAGGTCACCGACGGTACGTGGGACAGCGGCGGCGGCACCTGGGATGTCTTCGGCGATATCGGCGACGGCACGAACCCGATCGAGGTCACCGAGGATGAGGGCTACTACCTCGTCGGCACCATGACCGGCTGGGCGGTGCTGCCGGAATTCAAGATGACAAGGACCGGCGCGAGCACGGAGGAATACACGATCGACGTTCCGCTGCTTCGCACCAGCAAGCCCTTCCACAGCCAGTTCAAGATCGTTTACTCGCCGAACGGCGTCACGGATCAGACCTGGTATCCCGGCGGTGAAAATAATAACTACGGCGACTACGACGGCGAGATCCCGCAAAGCGGCGTGTATTCCGTCTACTTCCGTCCGGGCTATGACGGCGAAAGCGGCTGGCACGATTCCTGCATCTATGCGGAGCGCTCGAAGTACTTTGTGACCGTCAACGACGCGGACAAGAACGGCACGGTCACGGTGGACAAGTCGATCGCGGCGGCGGGCGAAACCGTTACCGTCACGGTCACGCCGAACGAGGGCTACGAGCTCGACACGCTCGTCTATATGTGCGAGACCGGCTTCAACACCGGTGAATTCACGACGACTGAGATCACCGGAACGACCTTCTCTATGCCCGCGGAAAACGCCGCGGTCAAGGCGACGTTCGTGCAGGAAGGTGCGCTTGCGGACGGCTACTACCTCGTTCCGGATTCCGATCCGACGGTCGAAAATATCAATCCGGCGCACAGACTGACGCTGTTTACCGACCTCGATCAGGAAGGACATGTCTTTAACTACTTTACGAACTATGCCGTAACCGGCAATTTCGGCGAGAACACGTATCGTATCGTCAAGGTCGAAGGCAATGCGATCGTGCCGTTTGATCAGGGTCAGGCAGCGCTCACCGTCACGACGACCGGCGTGACCGAAACCGTGTATCTGGCGACGGAACCGGCGGGACAGTATACATGGATCAATGATTACGGCACCGGCGTTTCCGCTCTGACCGGGTATTATCTGAATATCGGTAACAGTCCGGTTCCGAACATCACCGCGGATTATGCCTTTGAGGAGACCGATACGGCAGGACTGTATCTGTTCGAGGGCGTGCTGTATCACTCAGACGTTTTCGTATGCAGGCTCGAGAACGGCCGCTGCGTGGCGCGCTATCCGGCAGGCAGCTATATGGACACGACTGAAGTTGCGCAGAATCTGAACGGAACGCCGTTTGGCTGGGGCAAATTTAACCGTCTGGTGCGCATCTGGTTCCGTCCGGACGGACAGGGCACGCCCGTAGGCACCGAATACATGGGTGATTACGGAAAATGGTTCCACGGCTACTTCCTTTCCGAAGTACTGAACAGAGTCATCATGAATGAATCGGAGCACGGCACGGTCACCGCAGACAAGATGACCGCCGAAGAAGGCGAAACCGTAACGCTGACAATCACGCCGGATCCGGGATACGAACTGGATACGCTGACTGTTGTGAACGATTACAACGAACCGGTCGAGGTAACGAACAACACCTTTGAGATGACGATCTGGGAGGCCAAGGTCTCCGCGACGTTCAAGGAGGCAGCGGTCGCCGCGCCGGCATTCAAGACGCAGGCGCTTGCGCTGGAAGGCAGGATCGGCGTGAACTTCTTTATGGATCTTTCGGGTCTTTCCGACGATGAAAAGGCAGCAAGCTATATGACATTTGCGATCACCGGCGCGCAGCCGGTTTCCACAGATCCGGTCCCCTTTGATGCAAACAACACGAACGTGACCGGAACGTACTACGGCTTCTCCTGCTATGTGACTTCGATCCAGATGGCGGACACGATCACCGCAACGTTCCACTACGGCGACGGGCAGACGGTCACAAAGGACTACTCGATCAAGCAGTACATTGAAACGTTCGAAGAGAACGAAGCGCACTTCGATGAAAACACGGTCAACTTAGTGTATGCGCTGGCGGACTACGGTCACTACGTGCAGGCGTTCCTTGCGGAGCAGAAGGGCTGGACGCTCGGCGAAGGCGGCGACCATATGGAGATGGATAAGTACTATGCCGGAAACGAGAATCTTGACATCAGCGGCTACGACTATAATAACATCGCCGACAATCTCTCCGAAAAAGCGATCTCCAGAGATTTCAGTGACGAAAACATCGTAAAGGCGCCGTACACAGTCATCCTCGACAGCGACACGGCGATCCGGGTGTTCTTCACCCCTGCGGCGGGCTTTACAGGCGAAGTATCGGCGCAGTGGGACGATGAAGATGAAGTCTATCTGACCCGCGGGTCGGACGGCAGATACACGATTGAGATCGCAAACATCCCCGCGCACCTGCTCGGTGAGATGCATCTCATTAATGTTTACACCGGCGAGGACTGCTTTAAAACAGGCGTTCGCGACACATATACGCAAGTGAACGTTTCCGCGATGTCGTATATCTACAGCGTGCTGACCTCCGCGGCGTACGCGAGCAACGAGAACGCGAAGAACGCCGTCTCGTCGCTGTACGCCTACTGGCAGGCGGCGGTCGCTTTCAAGGAAGCGGAATAAGGACGACCGGCGGTCGTGTACTGCATTCACCCCCCTGTGTGCGGTAATGTAGTAAATGTAGTATTTGCAGTAAATGCCGTAGGGACGGGCAATGCCCGTCCCTACAATAGACCCGACATATACGGTGGACGTAGACC
>CAMNHT010000133.1 GCA_946539625.1 uncultured Clostridia bacterium
TCTGCAAGAACTGCGGCTATTATGATGGCAGAGAAGTCATCAACATGGAAGACGATAAATAAGTCCATGATTGCCCGTTCGGAAAGGACCGGATCGGAGCTTCCCGAGCGGGAGCACCACAACTTTTTAAACGAACCCATTCAAACAAAGGGTTCGTTTTTTCATCGAAAGGAGCATCCTATGGAGCATCAAATCGGACCCGATCTGTGCGTTCCTTGCGGGGACGGACTTGTGAACATCCGCGTCGGCGCGATCATCATTCGCGGCGGCAAGGCTCTGATGGTAAAGAGCGTCATGGGCGATTACTGCTATTCGGTCGGCGGACGGGTGAAATTCGGCGAAACGGCGGAACAGGCGGTCATGCGCGAGGTCTTTGAGGAGACGGGCTATACGCTTTCGGTCGACCGGCTCGGCTATGTCAACGAGGTTTACTTTTTGAACGACAATCCAAAGGCGTTCGGCAAGCCGGTCTATGAGCTTGCCTTCTATTTCTATATGAACGTGCCGGAGGACTTTACACTCAAATCCGATCACATCGCAGACGGCGCCGAGCGCTTCGAATGGGTCGCGCCGGACGATCCGGGAACGCTGTATCCGGATTTCATGCGCGAGGCGATCACAGACCCGAAACCCGGCGTCATTCACGTCGTGCGCGATGATCGGCTGTCCGGTCGCGTATCGTAAAAGCCGTCCTTTTCGCGTTCTCTGAAGAGTGGACATTCATTTACGATTGTGTTATCATATATTATAGGGATCGAGTGAGAGGAGGCGTGCAATGAATTTCCGAAGACGGCTTTTTCGCAGACCGCTTTCCACGCTGCTCTGGCTTGTTTTCGCAGCGCTGATGACGGGGTTTCTGACCACGGCGGCAACGCTGTGGTATTCGGCTTCACAGCTTGCGAAGACCCTCGACCGCAGCCATACGGCAATCGCGGTCCGATCCGATCCCGGCGTGGTGGTTCATCCGAGAAAACGAAACGCCGAATGGGAAGTCGATTTTCGCTCGTTTACGGAAAAGGACGCAGAAGCGCTTGCCGAAATGGAGGGCGTAAAGGCGGTCCGCACGCATACGCTTACGGGAGGAAGTTCTCCCGCGTTTTTGCCGATCACGGAGGTCAGGAGGGAGAACAGCTGGTTTGCGAACGGCGACATCTCCCCGTATTACAATGCGGTGTTCGCCGGCAAGCTTGTCGGAATCAAAAAAGGGACGATCCTGACCGAATACGCATATCGGACGATCCACGACGGCGCGGATGAAAATGACCGTTTTCTGCTGTTCGAACTGGAAGACGTTCTCCTTTTGAACGAGGAGTTCCTTGAACCGCTCAAAAACATGCGGTATGTGTGCGGATTCTCCTATGCGGTGAACCTCGGCGAAGACCCGGACGCGGAAACGTTTTTCACGGTCGGCGAGCATTATGTCGTTTCCGGCACGATCGAGCCGCTTGCCAGAACGTCGGGCTGGTCGATTTCACTCGTTCCGAACCGAAGCACATTTTATCCTTCGCAGTACTTTGTCATCGAGGGCGGAAAGCTTGCGCAAAAGGACGGGTATCTGGAACGCGTCGGGGAAAGGGATGTACCCTGGTCATATGAAACGCGGGATGAATCGGAGCCGACGCGAACCGCGGTTCCCGCGGCGGCGCATCTCGAGGGCGATCCACAGACATTTTTCGAGAATACGCCGTACGAAGCGTGGCGAACGTATCGCGACGCGTGGGAACTGCAGGCGCATGCGCTTCCCGTGATCGGAACCGACCGCCTTGAGACGGTGTCAGCGTTTCTCACGGGGGACGCCGCAATCCTCGACGGTCGCAGCTTTACGGATGAAGAATACGTATCCGGCGCGCAAGTCATGCTGATTTCCGAAAAGATGGCGAACCGTGCGGGACTTTCGGTCGGCGATACGATTCCGCTTTCACAGTTTCTGATGCCGGAAAAGACGGCAGAGACGCTGCGTCGCGGGTCTCCGCTCAACAATCCCGTCGTTGATCTGTTTGCGATTGATCGCACGTATACCGATGCGGAGCCGTTTGAAATTGTCGGTATCTACCGGCTGCAGGCGGAATGGTCCATCGGAACCTATGCGTTTACGGCCAATACCGTGTTCATTCCCAAGGGCGCGCAGATTGCCGGCGGCTTCGGGACGCCCGGCGCCGGAACTGACGGCGCGGAGTCGGACGGATGCTCGGATGTTTACGGGATCTATTTGTCTTTGGAACTTCAAAACGGCAGTGTTGAGGAGTTTCAGCTTGCACTGGATCAATCGCCCTATGCCGGACAGTTCTATGTATACGATCAGGGATACGAAACGGTGCAGAAGGATATCAACGGACTGAAGGATGGAACGGCGCAGCTGGTGTGGATCGCGGCAGGCGGGTGGATTCTGTTGCTGATCCTGTATCTTCTCATGTATCAGTCCGCGCAGCGGCGGAACATCGGTGTGATGCGCTCGCTCGGCGCATCCCCCGGACGGGTCGGGCTGTACCTTGCAGCAGGCGGAATTGTGGTGGCGATTGCAGGTGTTGCGATCGGAACGGTGCTGAGCCGGATCGTGCTCGAAGCCGTCGAGACGCGCGTTCTGAACGACATGCTCGGCATGGTCGACCGCACGGCAGGCGCCGTCCTTTCCGACGAAGCGCTCGAATCAATGGTGAAAAACAGCGTTCCGTCACTGAAGACGACCGTTCTTGTCGCGCTTGCGCAGCTCGGCGTTATGAGCGCGGCGATCGGCGTTCATGCGGGATTTCTGTCGCGCATACCGCCGCGCCGGCTTTCGGAGGGTTGACGAGATGGAAGGAACGATGATCAAACGCCTGATCCGCAGACCGTGGTTGTCGCTGACCGGATTTTTGGTCGGCGGCGCGCTGTGTCTGCTTCTGTGCATGCTCACCCTGCACATAGACCGGGAGCAGGCGCACCTTGCGGATGTTCGCAACAGCTATGAGATCCGCGCCGTGGTGAGCGATGTGCGCGGAACCAAAACCGACCGGCTGTTCATGAGCTACCGCTATACAAACTTCCTGAAGGATGAGATAAACGGGCTCGGCGCGTACGTTCGCGACCTGCAGCTCACGAAATCCTTCGATATGAGCGCACCGTTCGGAACGGGAATGGCCATCGGCGTGACAAACGAGCGCTGTGCAGACGCTTTGAATCCGAAAGCGGGCGGTGCGTGGTATGCTGAGACAGAGGGGTTTTTTGAAAGCAGCGAGCGGATATGCCTTGTTTCCGAAGTGTATTACGAAGCATACGCGGAGCAGGAAGTATCACTGGTATTGACGGATGGATATGCGATGGGCGAGGGAAAGGGCGAGTATCCGTTCAAAGTCGCAGGCTGGTACAAAGGCGAGGGAACAAACGTTTTTCTGCCGTATCCGACGTCGCAAAGCATTGCGGGGCAGCTCGCCGAAGCGCCGAGCTCCGATTCCGCGTGTTTCATAGTAAAGGACAACGATCGGATCGACGAAATGCTCGCGGTTGCGGGAACCATGTTCCAAAAGGTCGATCCCGGTGAGGGGCAGGGCCGCGCGTTTGCGCTGACCGTTCATGATCGCCAGTTCAAGGCAACAATCGCTTCGATGGAACAGAACATCCGCCGCACGTCATATCTGTTTCCGTTGATCGCGCTGATGACGCTGTGCGTGGGCTTTACGCTCGGCATACTCGGAACACGGCGTGAGCTAAAAACGTATGCACTGATGCGCTCGCTCGGCGTCGGCAGGTTCAGACTGTTCGCAAGCGTGCTTGCAGAACAGATGCTGATGCCGCTGCTTGCGGCAGGCGTCACTGCCGCAGTACTCGGGCGTCCGCTGCCTGCGCTTCTCTTTGCGGCGTGCCACTTTGTCGGCTGTGTGTTTGCCGTGCTTCGTCCGGTGGCCGTATCGCCCACGAAGCTGTTTCGCGAGCAGGAATGATCCGGAAAGGAAAAAAGATGGAAATCCTGAAAGCCCAGAATGCTGCATTCTCTTATGTGAACCGCTATCAAAGGGTCGATGCGGTCAAAAATGCTTCCTGTGTGTTCGAAACCGGAAAGGTCTATGCGATCGTCGGAAAGAGCGGGAGCGGCAAAACAACGTTCCTGTCACTGCTTGCCGGACTGGAACTGCCGAGCAGCGGCACAGTCCTGTTCCGCGATACGCCTACGACGAAGCTGGATCGGGACCGCTTCCGCAGAGAGCACGCGGCGGTCATCTATCAGAACTATAATCTGTTTCCGCTTCTGACTGCGGAGGAAAACGTACTGTATTCCATGAATCTCAAAGGCATCCGCGGCAAGACTGCCCGTTTGCGCGCAAAAAAAGAACTGGAAGCGGTCGGAATCGGACCGGAACAGTTCAAACGGTTTCCGCCGCAGCTTTCCGGCGGCGAGCAGCAGCGCGTGGCGATCGCGCGGGCACTTGCGGCGGAAAACGAACTGATCCTTGCCGACGAGCCGACAGGCAATCTGGACGCCGCGAACGGCGAACAGATCGTCTCGATTCTTCTTCGGCTTGCGCACGAGGAGAAACGCTGCGTCATCATCGTGACCCATGACCGGGACCTTGCCGCACGCACGGACGAGATCCTTGTCATGCGCGACGGCGTTCTGGAACAGGAGCGGTAAAGCCCGA
>CAMNHT010000134.1 GCA_946539625.1 uncultured Clostridia bacterium
TGCCGGGTTTGATCCAGTCCTTTGCGACGAGCAGCGTGACCTTCTTTTTATAGGTGTAGGAGAAAATCTCGCTCTTGAAAAGTCCGCCCTCGATGTTGTCGCTCTTCGCTTTTTTTGCATAGACCATGGGCTTTCCGTAGCGCAGCGCGCAGACGGCGGTCAGCGCAATGCCGCTCGCCTCGGCGGTCAGCAGCAGGTCCACGTCGTCGATGTTGAAATATTTCGCGAACTCGTCCGCAATGTGGCTCATGAGCTCGCAGTCCACCCGATGGTTCAAAAACCCGTCGACCTTGATGATGTCGCCCGGAAGCACCCTGCCCTCTTTGAGGATCCGATCTTTGAGTTCCTGCATGTTCCCCTCCCAAAAAATGAAAATCGCAGCAGAGATCCTGCTGCCGATATCGCAAGGACCGCGAAAACATTCGCGTTCCACGATCTCCCAATAGTCGCGGCTGCGGCGCCGCGGTAGAAACGTCCGGGCCATCCATCCGGACCTATATCGGCAGACATATGATAATTGATAGTTTATTATAATCCATCCCCATTTGGATTGCAAGAAAAATCGGTTATTTTACACAAGATTTACGCCGGACGCGTATTGTGCCTGCGGGTGAATTGCCGTTGCGTACGGGAACGGGCGGCGCGCCCCCCTCGCCCGCTTGACTTTTTTCGGTCAAAATGCTACAATGCGGCATCACTGAAATGATATATGAAAGGAAACAGGGTTTTGAGCAGAGCGGAAGCAGTCGAGGCCTATCGCGCGGCGCATAAAAAGGCGCAGAAGACATATCGGGAAGACGCGGAACACGGACGCTGGCCCTATCCGCAGGTGCTGGACGACCTTTTGGAGGGAAAGAGCATCGCCGGACGCGTGGAACTCGGCGTAATGCATATTCCGACGAACCGCATCGTCGGTACGGTCAGCGCGGGACGGCGCTCCGTTTTTTCACGTGATTTCATGCCGCTCCCGGAAATAAACAGCGAGTTCGGCGCAAAGTGGACCGCGCTGTGCGAAGCGCATCTGAGTGATGAGGGCATCCGCGACCCGATCCGCTGCTACGAATACTTCGGCGATTTCTATGTGCAGGAAGGCAACAAGCGTCTGTCTGTCATGCGGTATTTCGGCGCGCCGTCGATCCCCGCTTCCGTGCTGCGTATCGTCCCGGCCTATGTCGACGATCCCGAAACACGGCTGTACTATGAATTTCTCGAATTCTATCATCTCGCCCGCACCTACGCTTTCCGATTCACGAAGCCGGGAAGCTACCGGAAGCTCGTCGCCGCGCTCGGATTTGAGCCGGATGAAATCTGGACCGAGGAACAGCGGCGGCGCGTGCAATCCGCCTATTCGCTGTTCTCGGAATCCGCGGCGCGCGTGAAATTCCCGGAGGGCGTCACGCTTTCCGACGCATTCCTTGCGTGGATCTCCGTGTATTCGATCGACGATCTTTCCGCGCTCTCCCCGGAGACGCTGCTCGCTTCCCTGCATGCCAGCGTGAAGGTCCCGGATGCGGACGTGACCGTTGCGACCGAGACTGTCGCGTCTGCGGCTGCCGAGACCGAGCCCGCCGGAAAAACGCTGCTCTCCCGTCTTTACAACGCCGTGTTCCTGCCGACGCACCTTTCGGCGGCGTTCATCCACGAGCTTTCGCCGGAGTCGTCCGGCTGGATCCGCGGGCACGAGCAGGGGCGGCTGTCTGCCGAGGAGCAGCTTCTCGGAAAGGTCACGACGAAGGCGTATATCGTCGACGAAAAGACCGACGCCGATGCATGCTTTGAGGCGGCAGTGAAGGACGGCGCGCAGGTGATCTTCGCCACGACCCCGTCTCTCATCGACGCGTGCCGCCGCGCTGCCGCCGCGCATCCGAACATCAAGATTCTGAACTGCTCGGTCGCCATGCCCTACCCCGGCGTGCGCACCTATTACAGCCGCATTTATGAGACCAAATTCCTCGCCGGCGCGATCGCGGGCGCATGCTCGCACAGCGACCTTCTGGGCTACGTCGCCGCCGCGCCGATCTTCGGCGTGCCCGCCAGCGTCAACGCGTTTGCGCTCGGCGCAAGGCTTGTGAACCCGCGCGCGGTCGTCAAGCTTCGTTGGTCGTGCACGGAAGCGGACCCGCTCGCGTCGCTTATAAAGGACGGTGTGGACGTCATCAGCAATCACGAATGGTTTGCGCCGGAGCTTCCGCAGGCGCCTTTCGGACTGATCCGCATCCAGAGCGGCGGCACAAAAGAGCCGCTTGCCGCGACCTTCTGGAACTGGGGTGCGTTCTATGAAAAGCTGCTCCGTGACATCCTGCTCGGGCATTGGGAGGATGAAAGCGCGAACCGCAGCGCAGCCGCCATTAATTACTGGTGGGGACTGCAGAGCGGCGTGATCGGCGTCACACCCGCCGAAAAGCTGCCCGAAGGCGTCAAAGCGCTTTTTGAGACGCTGAAAAACTCGATCATCGACGGACGGCTCGATCCGTTCCGCCGCGTTATGTCCGATCAGGAGGGCATCGTGCGAAACGACGGCAACCGCTGGCTGTCGCCGTCCGAGATCCTGCATATGGATTGGCTGAGCGACACGATCGAGGGCAGGATCCCCGCCTTCAATGAGCTGCTGCCGTTTGCGCAGGGCATCGTGCGGTTACTCGGCGTCTACCGCGAAACCATCCCGCCGGTAAAGGACGGTCCGATCCTATGAAAATTCTGCTGATCTCCGACGTGGAAGATCCCGCGCTCTGGGACTATTACCGTCCGGGCAGGCTGAAAGAATACGATATGATCCTGTCCGCCGGCGATCTCAAGGCGGAGTACCTCTCCTTCCTTGTCACAATGGCAAACGTGCCGGTGCTGTATGTGCACGGCAACCATAACACAAGCTATGACCTTTTTCCGCCGGAGGGGTGTGACTGCATTGAGGACAGGCTTGTCACCGTGAACGGGCTTCGCATTCTGGGCCTCGGCGGAAGCGCAGTCTACAGCGGCGGAAAACACCAGTACACCGAACGGCAGATGGCGCGCCGCATCCGGCGGCTTCACCACGCGATGAAAAAAGCGCACGGCGTGGATATCGTGCTGACGCACTGCCCGCCGAAGGGCTACGGCGACGCGGAGGATTACGCACACCGCGGGTTCGAGGCATTCCTGCCGATGCTCGACAAATGGAAGCCGAAGGTGCTCGTCCACGGTCACGTGCACATGGCGTACGGCATCCCGCGCGAGCTTTCCTACAACGGCACGCGCATCATCAACGCCTCCGGGCGCTATGTACTGGAGATGGAACCGGAAAGCGCAAAATGAAAAGGGCTCTTCACAGGCGTTCTGTCAAGGTGGATTTTCAAAAGCACGGTCGGTTTCGGTCGGCGGTGCTTTTTTTCGTTGTATCCTATTGGAAATCATGATAGAATCAATACGACAAATCGGAATTTGTAAAGGAGACAGATGAGCAGAGCAAAAGCAATTCTATACGCACTTTTGGCGGCGGTGTTTTATGCCGTCAATGTGCCGATATCCAAATTGCTTCTTAAGGACGTCGGGCCGACAACGATGGCGGCACTCCTGTATCTGGGAGCGGGAATCGGAATAGGAATCCTGTCCTTGTTCAATAAGAAAGACAGGGAGAAATCAGAACGGCTGTCAAAGAAGGACCTGCCGTTTGTCATCGGTATGATCGTTCTGGATATTGCCGCGCCGATCTTTCTGATGCTCGGGATTCACTATGGCTCGTCCGCAAACGCATCCCTGCTCGGAAATTTTGAAATCGTGGCAACAACCGTGATTGCCCTGTTCATTTTTAAGGAGGTTGTTTCCAAAAGATTGTGGGCGGCGATCGCCCTGATCACGCTCTCCAGCATTCTGCTTTCTTTTGAGGGGACGGACGGCTTCCGTTTCTCCTACGGCTCTCTGTTTGTACTTGCCGCAGCGATATGCTGGGGATTTGAAAACAACTGCACAAGGAACATATCTTCCAAAAGCACGTATGAGATAGTCGTGCTGAAAGGCATATTCTCCGGATTGGGCGCGCTTGCGATTGCGCTCATCAAACGCGAGCCGTTTCCGGGAATCGGGTATATCGGCGCCACGCTGGTCCTTGGCTTTGTGGCTTACGGATTGAGTATTTTCCTTTATGTCCGGGCGCAGAATGTTCTCGGTGCGGCAAAGACCAGTGCATACTATGCTGTTGCTCCGTTTATCGGAGCTTTCCTGTCTTTTATTGTTCTCAGAGAACAGCTGTCATGGATGTACTTTATCGCATTGATCGTTATGATCGGCGGGTCTGCGCTTGTTGTCGCAGATACCCTCATTAGGCATCACGCGCATATACATCAGCACACCTTTACCCATACCCATGACGGAACAACGCATACGCATACGGTTACACATTCGCATGATCATAACCATTATGTGACGGATAGCAGACACGGTCATCATCACACGAACCGGGAACTGGAACAGTTGCCGGGTGCTTTGCACCGTTAAATTCCGGTTTGTCGGAATGAAACGGATTTGAACCTTCCGGGAAGTACTTCTTTCTCGGAAGGTTTTTGTTTGCCTGAAGCGCGCGTATCACCACCGCATGACGGTGTATAAGTGCGC
>CAMNHT010000135.1 GCA_946539625.1 uncultured Clostridia bacterium
GCCTCTTTGCCATGCTCGCAAGCAGGCTCGCGCATCTCGACGGGCTCGAATACAACGTCGCCGAAACCGATACGCTGATCCAGGCGAAGTATCAGGGCACGCTCATCAACATCCGCGGGCTGTTTGTCTCCGGCATTATCATTTCCGCCTTAGGCGCGGTCATGGACGTCGCGATGAGTATTTCATCCTCAGTCAATGAGCTTAAGACCGTCAATTCCTCAATGGGCTTTTCCGCCTTGTTCAAAAGCGGCATGCGCATCGGACGCGACGCGGTCGGCACGATGACGAACACGCTGATCCTGGCGTTCACCGGCGGCGCGCTCGTCAATCTGCTGCTTATCAAGTATTATAACTGGGACTGGAAGGCGATCCTGTCCGGCGACTATATCACGCACGAGGTCATCACCGGCGTGTCCGGCAGCATCGGACTGATCCTTGCCGTACCGCTGACCGCGCTGATCGCTTCGGCGTTATGCGGGCGCATGCAGCCGCAGGCGGAGTTGAGCCAACCGGTCACGCACAAGCCCGCCGGTCAAAAGCACAAGCAGTCCCGCTGACTGCGCGGTCAGCGCGTCTTCGTTTCCGAGCTCCAGCACCGCGCTTTTGAACAACAAAAAATCCCCGATCATCTGAAAGAACAGCATCACAAAGGGCGCAGCGGCGATCGCGAGCGCTCTTGCGTTTGCGTCGCGGCAAAGAAGCGCGCACAGCACGAGCGTCGGCGCGGCGATCAGAAAGCCCGGTTCAAAGAACAGCGGCAGCGCGTCGCAGAGCTTCCATCCGAGATAGCCGCCGAACAAAGCCGCAAACAGCGCGCCGAACGGATGATCCGTCGGACACAGCAGTGCAGCCGCCAGTGCGAACGCGCACGGTGCAAAGCACAACCGAACCGTCGGCGTTTTGAACGTCGGAATACAGCTCAACCCGAATACGACCGGCACAAGACATAAAAGCGCAATCTTTTCGCGTCGAAACAGCAGTCGATCGAACCATCCGCCGGCGGTCAGCAGCAAAAGCACCAGAAGCAGGATCCTTGCGGTCCACATAAAAATCACATCCTACCGTTTTTTCGGTTAGGATGTGATTCTTGTCATTTTTCATACGTTATTTCAATCGCTTGCCCTCTCCATATACCGCAACAATGTCCTTCGGCTCGGCAATATAGACCGCGCGGTCGAACCGCTCGCGCAGCGTCAGTCTTGCGGTATCGGGATATTCACGGTCGTCGATGACCACGGCATGGAGCTTGTCCCCTTTCTGAAAGCCCGGCTTTGCACCGAAGTACAACGCGCCTGCGGTCGTACCGAGATAGTACCCTTCCGCGACGGAGAGGAACGGCGTCTGCCATCCGCTTTCGATCCGCTTATACTTGGATGCGCGGATCGACATCTGGATCACGTTCAGCATCGAGAGATGCGCGCCGCCCGCGATATCGCTGCCTAAGACCACCTTCAGCCCCTCGTCGAGCATCGTACGGATCGGCGCGACGCCGCTTGAAAGATTTGTATTCGAGTCCGCGCAATGCACGACGGTCACGCCGTGTGCTTTGATCGCTTCCCGCTCGCGCGTGTCGCTGTGCACGCAATGCGCCATCAGCGTATCCTGTTTCCAGAGCCCGTACTTTGCATACGTCTCCCAGTACTGCGCGCAGTCGGGATGCAGCGAGCGCACCCACTCGATCTCGCTCGTGTTTTCGGAAAGATGCGACTGCACCGGAAGGTTCCGCTCGTTCGCAATCTTGCCGAGCCATTCCAAAAGTTCGTTCGAGCATGACGGTGTAAAACGTGGCGTGATGATCGGCTTCACCTGCGTGAACTTCCCGCACGCATCAAGCCAGCGCAGCGTTTCGCGCTTGCTCTCCTCCACCGTCTCGCAATAATAATCCGGACTGTTGCGGTCCATGTTGACCTTTCCGACATAGCCCGAAATGCCCGCGCGTTCGAGCTCCTCCATCAGCACCAGCGTAGCGTCGGCGTGGATGGAGGAAAACATGCAAACCCGCGTCGTGCCGTAGCTTACAAGCCGTTCCGCAAACTGCCGGTAATGCATCCGTGCATAGTCCGTATCGGCAAAGCGCGCTTCTGTGCGGAACGTATACGTGTTCAGCCAGTCAAGAAGCGGCAGATCCATACCCATGCCGAGCATCGGGTACTGCGGCGCGTGCAGGTGCATATCGCAGAACGACTGCATGATGAGCGCGTCGCCGTAATCCGCAAGCTGCCCCTTTTTGAAGCGTTCGGGCAGCGTTTCAAATACGCCTTCGATCACGCCGTCGGCGTTCAGAACGATGTATCCGTCCCGGACCGCTTCGAGCTTGCCGAGCGTCGGCACGGTCAGGATGTTGCCGTGCAGCACATAATAGCGATCTTCGCTTGCCGCGCGCGTGTCGATGTCATAAAGCTCCGCCGACGGTACCTCGACGGTTGTGAGCCGTTCCGGATACCGTGCGATCACCTGGCTGCCCCCGACATCGCCCGTGATCGACCGGAGTTCCGGGATGAGGTCCTTCGGGAACAGCACCGGATTGCCGCGTCTGTCGTTCGCGATCGGCGCCACGATGCGCGTCGGATCCTTTTGAAACGTCTCCAGGAGTTTCAGAACGGTCGTTTCGGTCACGCGGGGCTGATCCCCTACCGCATACAGAATCCCGTCCGGATCGCTTTTTGAAGCGTCCTCCGTGCCGATCACGACGCTCGAAGCGATCCCTCGCTCGGGATCGGGATTTTCCGCCACACGGTAATCCATGCGTTCTGCGATCATGCGGCGCTCCTCCGCGCCCGCTCGCAGCACGACGGTACGCGAAACGAACCGGTCCGAAAGCCGTTCATAGAGCTCCAGCGCATGCAGAAGCATCGGCTTTCCGTCGATCGGATACGCAAGCTTGTCGCTGCCGAAGCGCTTGCTGCTGCCGGCAGCCGTCAAAACCAGAGCAATTCTCATTTTCTGTACCATTCGCACGGTTTTCGGAACACATACTGTCCGCAGTACGGCTTTGTGAGCGTGCCGTTTTCCACGACAAGCTCGCCGTTTACGATCACGTCGCGCGTGCGTCCGAGCACCTTTATGCCCTCGTAGGGCGAATTGTCGCAGGCGTGCAGGTTCGTTTTGTACGAGATCGTATGCGCATCGTTCGGATCAAAGATCACGATATCCGCATCGGACCCAACACGCAATACGCCCTTTTTCGGGAACATGCCGAACAGTTTTGCTGCGCGCTCACTCAAAAGAAGCGCCATCTGTTCCAACGTGATCGCGCCGGTCTTTACCGCAAAGGTGTAGACGAGCTCCGCGCGGTTTTGTACGCCCGCGCCGCCGTTCGGAATCTTTGAAAAATCGTCCTTGCCGAGCGCTTTCTGCGCCATTGTGAACGAGCAATGGTCCGTACCGATAAAGTCGATATCCCTCTTTTTCATGCCGTCGAGGATCGCAGCGCGGTCGCGCGCTTCTCTAAGCGGCGGAGACATCACGTATTTTGCGCCGTCCGGTTCCGCGTACTGCGACACGTCGAGCGTGATATACTGCGGACACGTTTCGGCATAAACCTTGACGCCGCGCTTCCTCGCCCGCCGGACTTCTTCCAATCCGTCCGCGGTAGAAAGATGCACCACCCACGCGGGATAGCCGGACAGTTCCGCAATGCGCATCAGCCGCGCAACGCCCTCGGCTTCCACCGCCTGCGGCCGTGTGACCGGATGCGCCGTCGGGTCCATGTGTCCCTTCGCCTTTTCTTCCGCGATGCGCGCCTGCAAAACGTCATAATTTTCGCAATGCACGCCGATCACGCCGCCGCGACTTCCGATGAACTTCTGCGCGTCATAGATCTGTCCGTCGGTGACCTTCATCGCGTCGTAGACCATATACATTTTGAAGGAGGATATGCCCGCGCGGAACATATCGTCGACTTCGGCTTTGCGCGCATCGTTCCATTCGGACACCGCCATATGGAAGCCGTAGTTTGAGGAGCTTCTTCCGTCCGCCTTTTTGTGCCAAAGATCCAGCGCGTCGTGCATCGTCATACCGTGATCCTGCGTGGCAAAATCGAGCACCGTGGTCGTGCCGCCGACCACCGCCGCCTTTGTGCCGGTCTCAAAATCGTCCGCCGTAACGGTCACGCCGAGATCGAGATCGAAATGCGTGTGCGTATCGATGAACCCGGCGAAGACGTAACAGCCCGCCGCGTCGATCACGCGGTCGGCTTCCGATTCGATCTCCGGCGCGATCTTCACGATTTTCCCGTCCTTGACGAGCACGTCCGCCTTTCGTTTTCCGGTCGAACGCACGACCGTTCCGTTTTTGATCAGGATCCGCATGATGACCGCCTCCGCACAGATTTTTACAAATATTATATTATCACACCCGCCGTGTTTTCGCAAGCGCATTGCAAAGAAAAGAGGTTCCCCCGTTTCGGAAAGAACCTCCTTTGGTTTTGTGAACGTTACGGCTCCGGAATATCGATCTGTATGATGATCAAATTGCCTTCGAAAAGGGTTCCGTCACAGCGGTAAACGCCGTGATCGATCGATCCGTCCCGCATCGCGACGTCAACGACATACACCGTTCCCGGCTGAAGCTCCACCGGCATATC
>CAMNHT010000136.1 GCA_946539625.1 uncultured Clostridia bacterium
CGTGTATAAAGCGTTATAATTGTGTATGCACAGTAAGCACAATTTACAGGAGGGCATATGAAGATTCTCGAAATCAGGGAGCTCCGAAAGAAATACCCAGGCTTCCTTCTGGACGGCGTCAGCTTCGACGTGGAGGAAGGCAGCATCATGGGCTTTATCGGGCGCAACGGCGCCGGCAAGACGACGACGATCAAGTCGGTGCTGAACCTCGTCCACGCGGACGGCGGCACGGTGCTGTTCGAGGGAGAGGACCTTTGGGCGAACGAGACCGCCTGCAAAAAACGCATCGGTCTGGTGCTCGGCGAATTCAACTATTACAAGCGCAAGAAGCTGAAGGCGATCGCGGCGGTCACGAAGCAGTTCTATCCGGACTGGGACGAGGACACGTATCAATCGCTTCTTCGGCGTTTTTCGCTCGATCCGGAGAAGAAGATCAGCGAGCTTTCTCAGGGCATGCGCGTGAAGTTTGCGCTGGCGCTTGCGCTTTCGCACAAGGCGAAGCTTCTGATTCTTGACGAGCCGACAAGCGGGCTGGACCCCGTCTCCCGCGATGAGCTCCTCGATATCTTCCGCGACATCATCGAGGACGGCGAACACAGCATTCTCTTTTCGACGCACATCATCTCGGACCTCGAAAAATGCGCGGACTACATTACTTACATCAAAGGCGGACGGGTCGTCGTTTCGACCGACGCCGACAGTTTCAGGGACGCATACCGGCTCGTTTCCGGCGAGGCGGAACAACTCGAACAGTTCCGCGATCGACTCATCGGTTACCGCGCGCATGCGTTCGGCTTCACGGGATTGATGCGCGCGGAGGACGCGGAACACGCCGAGGGACTCAAGGTCGCTCCGGCGGACATGGAATCCATTATGATCTACACGGAAAAGGAGGACGGTCATGAAAGCGCTGCTCAGTAAAGAATTCAAGCTCTGTGTGCATCCTGCGCTGTTCATCTATCTTGCGCTGATCCTGATGCTGCTCATTCCGAACTATCCGTACCTCGTTTCGTGCTTCTTCGTCTGCAACGGGATCTTCTTCTGCTTCCAGCAGGCGCGTGAAAACGGCGACGCGATGTACACTGCGATGCTTCCGGTCAGCAAGGCGCAGACGGTCAAGGCGCGCGTCTGGTTTGTCGTCATCATCGAGATGATCGACATCGTGCTCATGGCGGGTATGTGCGCGTTCGCGCTCGTCGCCATGCCGGAAACGAACGGCGGCGGCACGGACCACAGTCTCTCCCTCATTGCCTTTGCGCTCGTGCTGTATGCGATCTTCAATCTGATCTTCCTGCCGAGCTTCTATAAGACCGGCTACAAGGCGGGCTCGGCGTTCTTAAAGAGCGCGGTCGGCATCTGGCTCTGGCTCATCCCCTGCGAAGGGCTGATGATCGCGTCCCATGCGATCGCGGACAGCAACTTGGATATTGCGTTCTTCCGCTTTCTCCATGAGAACGTCGACTGCATGCCGAAGACGGCCGAGGCTCTGACGGTGCAGGCAATCCTCTTCGGTGCAGGGCTTCTCCTCTACGTCGTCTGCACGCTGCTTGCGACGAAGATTTCTGTGAAACGCTACGAAAAGGTCAGCGTTGCATGAACCTGTCCGTCAACCCGAACGATAAAACGCCGATCTACCGGCAGCTATACGACCAGATCGCAAGCGACGTGCTTTCGGGAGCGCTTTCCCCCGGCACGCCGCTGCCGCCGATCCGAACGGTCAGTAAGGAGCTCGGCGTTTCCATGATCACGGTGCGCAGCGCGTGGGAGATGCTGGAGCGTGACGGATATCTTCTGACGCGCGCGGGCAGCGGCTGCTTTGTCGCGCCCTTGAACGACGCGCATCGGCAAACCAAGGTGGACGAACGGCTTTCCGCCGCCGTCGACGCGCTTGTCTCGGACGCGAAAGCTCTCGGCGTGGACAAGGACGCGCTGATCGCCATGATCAAGGAACGGTTCTGAAGCGTTTTCGCGTATATGCAATTGAACCGGCAGGAGGCCGGGGGCAGCCTCCGCTACTACACCGTAACATCTTATACTTGATGTGTCATCCTGAGGCAGAGCCGAAGGATCTTAAAGATTCTTCGTCGTTCAACGCTCCTCAGAATGATATGTTTTAAATGTACGCCGTCCTACGGATCGTCACGCGCTGCCATTTCCTCCCTTGCACAGGGAGGGCAAGATAAGGAACGGACGGGCAATGCCCGTCCCTACCGCAATGACAACGCCGTTGTCAATTCATGCGCCGCAAGGCGCAATTCATGACCGCAGGACAATTCATGGCAAAGCCAATTCATTTGACACCTCAACCGCCTAACGGCACCTTCTCCTCGAAGGAGAAGGCATCATCCGTTCGATTCTCCGGAGGAGAATCTTCCTGAACATTCCCGCAGGGAATATTTCACATGCCGCAGGCATATTTCACGTCCGAAGGACATTTCACATGCGCAGCATATTTCACGCCAAAGCAAAACAGGACGGTTCGCGCCGTCCTGTTTTGCATTGCCGTACTTATGGGATCACTTTGACAATCTGAAAATCCTCGTCACCGTCGCCGCCCTCGTGCGTCATGGGTGTAAATAAATCAGCGAGTGTGCGGTTTATTATGAATTGTCCGCGGCATGAATTGATCTTTCGGTCATGAAGCGCGCTTCGCACAGGAATTGCGCCTTCGGCGCATGAAAGCAAAGAGGACGGTCGCCCGTCCTCGTTGCTTTCCGTATTTATGCGATCACACGGATGATTTTGAACACGGCACCGCCGCCGTTCGAATTATCCATCGGTTCCCTATAGATCGCGATGCTGCCCTCATCCAGAAAATAAAGCTCTGTGATATATCCGTCCGTCGGAAGCCGCGTACTCCAGTAGAAATAATTTGCCGAAAACTCGTACGATTCCGTCTTTGTGAACGCTTCGGCGGCGGCGCGCTCGATCGGTCTGCGTCCGCACCATGACAGAACGGATCCGTCCTTATCATAGAGGACAAACGCCTCCAGGGTCGGCTCATTTCCGAACAGCGTGCTCTGTTCCGACCAAAGTCCGAACAGTGTTTTTCCGTCCTTCACCAATCGCACGGCGCATCCATTGAGCAGCGGGTCCAATTCCGCGACCTTCGCCGTTTCGTCCGTCCACCCGTCGCCGGTCAGCACCCGGATCACGGTATCAACGTTCGCGCCGAGCTGAAACGGGAAAAGCGTGTCTTCCGCTCTGTCCATTTCCCGGCAAAGGGTCAGATACCCTTTTCTGGCAAGCCCCTGCGGATCGTAGATCGCTTCAAGCCGAAGCACGGCAAGCTCGGTTCTGTCATAGCCTCCGTCGATGACCGCCCGACTGATTCCGTAAAACTGCAGCTCCCGTTCGCCGTCCGTCGTCATAGTTTCGTTTGAAAGAAACGCGTACCGAACGCTGTCGGTCATAACGGAAAATGCGACATCCCTGCTGTTCTCTTCCATCAAAGGAGCGGTGACTGTGCCGTGCATTCTGAGGTCGTCGGTTACGGCGATCCAGCAGCCCTTTTCTTCCGGTTGCCGCGTATATTTCTCCCAATATGTCCCCGGCTGCATGCTTTCCGAAAGCAGCGGGGTATCGTTGAACCAGACCTGCGGCTGTTCGGAAATCGTCCCTGCCTTTTGAAATGTTTTGTCTGTGATCTCAAACGCCAGGACCCCATACGGATCATCGGCAATGACGATCTTCAGCGTTTCCCCGTCCGTTAGAAGACGCACCGTTCCGGCACGGAACGCGGGGCGCATGGTCCCGTACGGTTCATCCCCCAGCAGGATTTGTACCGTATATGCTCCGTCGCGTTCCGTCAGCCGCATCTGCACGTTTGCATTCAGCATTGCCGTCCCATCCGACGAAAAGAAGAAACTTTGCGGACTGTTTTCCCGCGTACTTTCCCACCGTGTCATCGCCTGCTCCGCATATGTGACTTCAGGCATTTCATGCGGCTGCGAACCGTTTGCATCCTCCTCCGACGCGCTCAGCGCTTCGGTTTCCCCTTCCGGATCTGTCGGCTTGCACGCAAACAAGCCGCACAGCAAAAGCGCGGCAAGCAGGAATAAACAGACTTTTTTCATGGAATCCCCCTCTCTTTCGACCGTATTTTACCATGCGGTTGCGTAATATTTGTGTTATGGGTGTAAACAAATTCATTGGCATGTAGCTGAATAATATACCCCCCCTCATCCGTCGCCTGACGGCGCCACCTTCCCCACCTGAGGGGAGAAGGCTCTGTATACATGATTCTCCGGAGGAGAATCTTCCTGAACATTCCCGCAGGGAATATTTCACATGCCGCAGGCATATTTCACGTCCGAAGGACATTTCACATGCGCAGCATATTTCACTGCGAAAGAAAGCGGACCCTCCGGTCCGCTTTCTTCAGCTCAGTTCACTTGTGCCCGTACACAGCTCGTAATACTTGCCGCGCTCTTTGAGCAGCGCGTCGTGGTCGCCGCGCTCGATGATGCGGCCGTTCTCGAGCACCATGATGCAGTCGGAATTGCGAACCGTGGAAAGGCGGTGCGCGATGACGAACACGGTGCGTCCCTTCATCAGCGCGTCCAT
>CAMNHT010000137.1 GCA_946539625.1 uncultured Clostridia bacterium
GGGCTCTGCTTGATCTCTCGCCCGACCAGTACCTTCTGCACGTTGCCGCCGGAAAGACGGCGAAGCGGGATCCTGTCGGTATTCGGCGTGACGACCTCGAGGTCGTTGACGATCTCATTCGCGAGCTTTCTCGGGAATTTGTGGTTGTAGAACGGATTGAATCTTCCCATCCGGTAGCTTCGCAGCATCACGTTGTCCGTGATGCTCATGCTGCCGACAAGGCCCATACC
The DNA here is from genome assembly GCA_946539625.1 of uncultured Clostridia bacterium. Next base: position 231 of record CAMNHT010000137.1, read on the forward strand.
GAAGCGGTCCTCCGGTACAAAGGAAAGAAGGATGCCCGATCGCATGATCTTTAGGGGATCCATGCCGTTGAGGAGTCGTTCTTCATTGGTCTCCGGCACGATGTAGGTGATTTTGCCCTCGGGTTCAATCGTCTGCAAGCCTGCGATCGCTTCCAGAAGCTCGCGCTGCCCGCTGCCCGCGATGCCCGCGATGCCGAGGATCTCACCGGCGTTTGCGGAAAAGCTGACGTCCTTCAGCCGTTTGACGCCCTCGGCATCTTTCACGGTCAGATGCTCGATGCGCAGCCGTTCTTTGATCTCCTCCGCCTTCGGTCGGTCGATGTTCAGGCTGACCGCGCGTCCGACCATCATATCGGTCAGGCTCTGCTGGTTCGCATCCTTGGTGAGAACGTCGCCGATGTACTCGCCTTTTCGCAGGATCGCGACGCGGTCGGAAACCTCCAGAACCTCGTGCAGCTTATGCGTGATGATGATCAGCGACTTGCCGTCGTTTTGCATATTGCGCATGACTTTGAAGAGCTTTTCGGTTTCCTGCGGCGTCAGCACGGCCGTCGGCTCGTCCAGGATCAGAATGTCCGCACCGCGATACAGGACCTTGATGATCTCGACGGTCTGTTTCTGCGAGACAGACATGTTGTAGACCTTTTGATTCGGGTCGATATCAAAGCCGTAGCGTTCGCTGATCTCCTTGATCCGTTTTGCCGCGCGCTTGAGGTTCAGCATGCCGTTCTCTTCCAGTCCGAGGATGATGTTTTCCGTCGCGGTAAACACGTCCACCAACTTAAAATGCTGATGGATCATGCCGATCCCGTGGAGGAACGCATCCTTCGGCGACTTGATCGTCACAGGTTTGTCGTGGATATAGATCTGTCCTTCGTCCGGATAATAGATACCGGACAGCATGTTCATCAGCGTGGTCTTTCCGCTGCCGTTTTCACCGAGCAGCGAAAGGATCTCGCCCTCATGCAGTTCCAGATTGATATCCCTGTTGGCCATCACGCTGCCGAAATGCTTGGTGATGCCCTCCATTCTGACCGCATTTTTGACTGTTTCCAAGACGTACATCCTTTCCGCAGAGGCACATACCCCTGCCGATGATAGAATAGTATATCAGATTTTCGGACGTTTGTAAATGAAAAGAGTGAATCCTGACGAAAAACGGGCAGTCAGAAGACTGCCCATTTTCGTGTTGTTCAGATTAGTAGCTCTCGTTCAGCAGCGTGATGCCGTCGATGCGGAGATCGAAGTACGGTGCGCTGCGGAATTCGGACTCGTGGAAGTAACCGTCCTTGATGACCTCGGTGTCCGGGGTGTATGCCGGATCGGTATCGACGTCCGCCTGATAGCTGTCAAGCTTTGCGCCGCCGACGGTGAACGTGTCGGTGCTGAATACGTGCAGCGTGCCCGCAATGAGAGCCGCCTTAGCCGCGTCGATTGCCGCTTGCGTGCCGTCCGCCGCAACTGCGGTGTTCAGCTCAAAGAGCTCGACGGAGCCGGTGTCGATCGTGCCGGTCCAGTCTGCCGGGATCGCTTCGCCGTTTGCAGCCGCTTTGATTGCGTACACATAGTACGGTTCCCAATTGATGCGGGAAGAAACGATGTAGGTGTTCGGGCCGACGGAAACCGTGCTGCCGTTGTAGGAAACGTTCGGAACGCCTCTGCTCTCGCAGGCAGACGGTGCGCCCATGGAGTCAGCATGCTGGGAAATGAGTACGCAGCCGCCGTCCATCAGCTTGATTGCGCTTTCTTTTTCAGCTTTCTCATCGTACCAGGAACCGGTGAAGATGACGTCCATCGTTGCGCTCGGGCAAACGGAACGCGCGCCGAGGAAGAAGGACGTGTAACCGGAAACGACCTCTGCATAGGTGAACGCGCCGACATAGCCGATCTTTGCCTGTTCCGCGGTGATCGTGCCGTTTGCGATCATGTCGTTCAGCTTCATGCCCGCCGCGATGCCGGCAAGGTAACGACCTTCATAGATCGCCGCAAACGCGTTGTGGTAGTTCGGAAGCTTCTCGGTGTGTGCCTTGGTGCCGGTGGAATGGCAGAACTGCACATCCGGGAATTCCTTTGCCGCCTGGATCATGAAGTCCTCATGACCGAAGCTGTCGGCAAAGATGATCTTGCAGCCGGAGTCCGCCATATCGGCAGCGGTCTCGTAGCACTCTTTGCCTTCGGGAATGTTGGTCTTGATGATGTAGTTGCCCTCGGGAATGCCGAGCGTTGCGCATGCGGCCTTTGCAGCATTGATGAAGTTCAGGTCATAAGTCGAGTTTTCGTCGTGCAGGCAAATGAAGCCGACCTTGATGTCCAGCGCTTCGGACTGATCAGCAGGCTTATCCGTGCCCTGCTCCGCGGGCTTCTCCGTCTCCTGCGTGTTGCACGCAAAGAGCGCCGCGACCATCAGCAGACAAAGAACGATAGCAAAAAATCTCTTCATGTTTCCCTCCGTTATCTCTTTCTTATTTGCTGTATTTTGAACACATTTCTGTGTCTCAGCCCTGCATTCATTCAAAAAACTTACTTATTACAGTTTAACCGATAATGTTTGCAAAGTCAAGTGACAAAGGCGTCCGGAAAGCTCGGTTTTACACGGATTATACATTTGAGCATCGTTTCCGGTCGGTACCGGGCAGCGCATGCGAATCGGCGCTTGCGTTTTTGATCGTTTTGTGCAATAATGCTGTTCAAAGATATGCGGCAAGGTCCCCTGCGGACTTTGCGGAAAGGCGACCGAATGTACCGATACAGACAGGCGAAACGGCTTTTTGCCGTGATTCTTGTTCTTCTTTTTCTGATTCCCGCTGCAGCGTTTGCCGATTCTTTCATCAACAGAGATTGCACGATCGAGATCCATGCGCAGGACTTCAATGAAAAGAGAGATCTGGACAAGCTGACGGACTACACCTATTCCTCAACGGTCCGATTTCAGGAAGGCGATTGGTTTTCCGTAAGCTGGACGGACGCGAAACCTGCCGCCGCCGTATACTGGGAATGGAATACGATTCCGGCGCATGCGCTCGTCGAATGTCTCAGCGCAGACGGTGAAGTCGTCTCCTCCCGCGAATACGCGGATAAGATCCGGTTCCTTACCGTTTTTCCGGAGAAAGGCATCAGCGAAGTCCGCATGACCGTGCTGAACGGGGCCGGAGATATGTCTGAGCTGTTTGTCTACGATGAGCATCAGATCCCCGCAAAAGCGATCGTCTGGGAAGAGCCGCTCGACAGTGCGGACATCATGCTCGTGGAAACGCACGGAAATGACGATTGTCTGGTCTTCGGCGCCGTGATCCCGACCTATATCGACCGCGGCTGCAAAATCCACGTCGCGGACATCGGTTGCGACACGATCGGTCGCCAGCGCGAAAGCTCGGCGGGCTCGTATCTGCTCGGTCTCAGAAATTTCAAGACGTTTTTTGAATTCGAGGACTTTCATACGAACGATTATAAGACGTACGCAAGGGCCTGGCTGGATTGCACACCCGATCCGTATGAGCTTCTGACCGCCGAGATCCGGCGCGTGCGTCCGCAGGTCATCGTTACGCATGATATCGAAAACGGCGACAGCGGCGACGGTTCACACAAGCTCACCGCCGAAATCACAAAACAATGCGTCGAATACGCCGCCGATCCGGAACGTTACCCCGACTCCGCGGAACAGTACGGTACGTGGCAGGTCAAAAAGCTCTATATGCATATGTCGCAGGAAAACCCGATCACGATCGACGTTGACACACCGCTCGCATCGTTCGACGGCAAAACGGCGTATGAGCTCTCCCTGGAGGCGATCACGCTTTGGCACAGCGGAGACGATACCGGCGCGATCCGGTCCGTTCGGCAGCGCAGGCTCTCCCCGTGCGATTACGGTCTGGTGTTCAGTACGGTCGGTGAGGACGTGAAAAAGAACGATTTTCTTGAGAACATTCCCGCAGAGGACATGAGTTATTACGTACCTCCGACGCCGGAGCCGACACCCGAGCCGACGCCCGAACCCACACCGGAACCGACGCCGGAACCGACCGAAGAACCTACTCCGGTGACGACGGAAGCGCCGACGCCGGAACCGTCGTCGACGCCATCGGAGCCTGTGCCCGTTGAACCGCAGACTGGCTTTCCCGTCGGCATCCTGATCGCAATGGGGATCGGACTAGTGCTTCTTTGCATCGTTGCGTTCTTTTTGATCCGTTCGATCCGGCGTCAACACTGATCGGTTGCACAAAAATATAGGGGATGTTAAGAAAGCCCAAAGTGTGTCATCCTGAGGAGCATTTATGCGACGAAGGATCTGAAAAACAGCG
>CAMNHT010000138.1 GCA_946539625.1 uncultured Clostridia bacterium
TGTCACGCTTGTCACGTTTGTCACGCTTGTCACGCTATTCACGCGCGTCACGCAGAGTGTAGTCCTGTTAATATCTTATCTTTCGTTTTCTTCTCATCAAGGACGAACCACACGGGAAGGTCGGTCATGCCGCACGGGACGGTCAGGGTTTCGCCCGAGGGGTGCGGTTCGCCCTCGCCGCGCAGGCGCCAGACGCCGAACTGCGGCAATGTGACGGTGATTTCGGTCGCGCCCTCGTCGAAAACCGGACAGACAAGAATGTGTTCGCCGGAAAGGAAGCAGTCACTTTCCGGATCATAGGCGGGGTCCATGAGAAACACCGGACGGAGCAGCGGTTCGTTTGCCGTTCGGCAGTGCTCCGCTTCGTCATAGAGATATGGGACCATGGCTTCCCGAAGGTCGAACAGGCGGCGCACGACGTTCATCCGGTTCGGATACAGCCACGGCATGGTACTGGGATTTCCCGGTTTCCACGAATGCAGCGTAAAGCGCGGCAGAAAGACGCCGTACTGCAGCCAGCGCAAAAAGAGTTCTTCGTTTGGCTTCGGTCCCGCAAAGCCGCCGATATCCGGTCCGAAGAAGAGGAAACCCGAAAGCGCCATTGTCATGATCTGTTTGTGGTTCCGGCGCAATTCTTCAAACGAGGTGAAGTTGTCGCCCGTCCATGTGGAGGCGACGCGCTGCGTGCCCGCAATCGCACAGCGCGACACGTTGAACGGTGCCTCTGTCCCCGCTTCCATGCACGCCTCGCGGCTTGCCCTTGCCATCAGATACGAAAACAGCGGACGGATGCGCGCCGCGGGCACGGGCGTTCCGAAGCCGAAAGCAAACACCGATTCGTCCTGCACGTTGTATTCGTTGTTGTCGTTCCAGATGTGCCGATAGCCTTTCTCAACAAGCTGTTTTTTTACGCATTCCTTCCAGAACGTGTATGCGCCGGGATTCGTGAAATCCAGATAACTTGCCATGCCGCCCCAGAACGGGAAGCAGGCGGGCATGCCGTCTTCGTAGTGCAGAAACCAGCCGTTGTCCGCGATCCGTTCATACAGCGGATGATCGGTCAGAAACGCCGGCTTGACGTTCGGGATGAGCTGCGTGCCGTGCGCGTCGAAATACGCCGCAAGCGCTTCCGGATCGGGGATCTTTTCCGTGTTCCAATGAAAGACGCAGCGTCTTTCGCCGATCTGCGTATAGCCGCTCGAAAGATAAAACCCGCCCGCTTTGATCCCGTTTTCTTCGCACTGCGAGAGGAAGCCGCGAAGCTTCTCATCCGTGTCCTTTGCGTCGGTATACTCCATCGTGCTGCCGCAATAGTGAAACGCCCAACGGGGCACGGGCGCGATTCCGCCCGTCATGGCGTTGAAACGGCGAATGATCTCCAAAGGCGTGCCGAGGATCAGATAGAAGACGAGGTTTTCCTCGTCAAAACGGATTGAGTTGAACGGCTCGAAATAGTTGTCATGCTCGACGCCGAAATCAACCGCACCATTGCTGTACGTGTCATAATAGAGTCCGTAGCTTCCTGCGGCATGCTCGCAGATATAAAACGGAATTTGTTTATACAGGGGATCGCTGTACGCGGCGGAAAAGCCCATGGAATCGGCAGCGGCAAGGGTGAATCTCCGGTTTGCCTTGTTCACGGGACCGCATTTGTCGCCAAGCCCGTAGATACGCTGATCCGGAAAGCGATCGGTGTAATGCACGCTGCCTTTTCCGAGCTCGCCCGCAAAATTATACGCAAGCCCGCTGCGGTCGCGATAGAGCACGCCCCTGTCAGTCTCCGCCTTGATGCGAAAGTTCCGTAATTCCACGGAAAAGCGCACACCGTCGAGTGCGAAGGAGAGCGTGCCTTCATCCTCCGCGACCTCGGGTTCTGTTGATACAAAGCCGTCGGTACTGAGCTTTTCCCGCCCCATTAGCGGCATGCTTCCTTTCGGACAGATGCTCCATGTCGGAAGCAGCGGTATATCCCGACGGACGATCGCCACGCGCAGGATATGATCAAAAAAGTCCAGTCGTGCGGCGATACCGTCCGCTTCATACACGCGCGCGGACGGATCGGCGTTATTCAGCCGGAACCGATGATCGAACTTCATGCCTTCGGGTCTCCCTTCGTCAGCATATTTCTGAGCATGGTCAGGTAATGCGCGTGCCCCATCTTCGTTCCCGTCTTTGCAATGTGCAGCACGCGGGTACGGACGCCGCCCGCCCTTTTCCACACGGGCAGCCCCGCGCCGTTCGGATCGCCGGTCTTTATAAAGTTTGCAAGATAGTCAAGCATTTGTCCGGATGCCTCGTGATCGCGTGCGCCGTAGGGTCGCCAGCTCTTTTCAAGCGTTCCGAACACGTATCTGAGGTCCGAAGAATGGAAGGCGCAATTCAGGTCGCCCGGGGCGTTCAGATCGAAATAATAGATATACGCGCCGTTCGTCCGCCCGAAACGGTTGCCGATAAACGCCATGATCGGCGCAAACATGTCGTTGTTCGTATAACCGATGAGATAATCGAGCGACAGCGGGTATTTGATGAGCTTGTCCACGCCGTCCTTCAAAAGCACGCCGTCCACGACCGGCATGGTGTAATAGATCGTATCCTTGCGGAGCGTTTTGATCGCTTCGACCGCGTCGAACAGCGTTTCGAGCGGGGCGGTTCTCAGCTCGTCAAGCGTTTTACAGCCCGCGATCTCCATGTATTGCGTCCAATAGCTTCTTGTTTCCTCCGCGGGCTTCGGAAGGGAGAATTTCGGAAACTTCCCCGCGCCGGAGAGCATGATCGCGCGGCGGAAAAGACCTGAAAGGTCATGGTTCAGACAGAGGTATTGGATCGAGATCGCGCCGGCGCTCTGCCCCATCAGCGTGATGTTTTCGGGATCTCCGCCAAATGCCTTGATCTGTGCGCTTACCCATTTGATCGCCGTGATCTGATCGTCGAGCCCGAAGTTGCCCTCGCGTCCGTTTTGCGCTTTTAGATCGGCGTGACAGAGATACCCCAGCGGTCCCACGCGGTAGTTGGCAAACACGGAAAGGATTCCGCGCTCCGCAAGAGCGGAGCCGTCGAACGGGCTTTCCCAGTTGATCCCCGAATCGAACCCGCCGCCGTAAAAGTATACGATGACCGGTGCGTTCTTTGCTTCCTTCGGGGCGTAGATATTGAGATTCAGGCAGTCTTCGTCGTAAGTGAAGTCAAGCCCTTCACGATATTCGCGCTTATAGAACCGGCGGGTCGGATGTTCGAGATGTTCGTGCACCGCGCGGTTTTGCGGGCAGGCGGGTCCGGGCTTTGTCGCGTCAAGCACGCCTTCCCAACGTTCGACGGGCTCTGCGTATGCAAACCGCGCCGCGTTTGCAAACGGCACGCCCATAAAGCGCACGCACCGTTCAGTTTCCGTGCCGCGAAGCGTTCCGCAGGATGTTTGCAGCAGAATTTCCCGGTCCATTTCCCTTCCCCCTTATGCCGCTTTGATCGCTTGCTTCTTTGCCTTTCTGTCCTTTATGAGCCAAGGGAGGTAGGACAGGAAGAACAAAGCCGTGACCGCCGCCGCCATGAACAGCACGCGCAGGGCGTAGTTTGCGGGCAGAAAGTCCAGAATGGACTTCGTCGCCTCCGGCTTTGCCATGTAGAGATAGTTCGCGTCCCCGCCGATCATGACGTTTGCGGCAAACGCGATCACCGCCATGATGACCGTCGCAATGTACGCCTTCAAAAACGACTTCCACGTCGGCCGCATCCCGTGCACGAAGATCATGTAGAAGACCGCGATATAGCCCGTGGTGTGCTCGAGCCAGAACTGATAGTAGCGGAACCGTGTCGGTCCCGTGTAGGTGATAACCGTCGGCGTGATGAGCGCGAAGATCGTGCCGGAGAACAGCCAGAAGTACGGGATGTCGAACAGCGTCTGATTCTTTGTGACGAGCATATAGCTTCCGAAGATGACGCCCCATCCGCACAGCGTGATCGGCAGATGATCCTCCGGATTTGCACCGAGAGACGGCACGCCGACCAACCGCCAGAAATAGGACATCTCGCAGACAATCATGACAAGCGCCAAAGCAAGCCGCAGGTTTTTTTCATGTTTGCTGTTTCTGAGCTTATCGCGGAACACATAAATCAGCACGATCACCACGATCATCAAAAGAATCGGCAGGATGTGCGCAAGCGTGAAGTTTCGAAACTCCACCTCGTCACCCTTTCCGAAAAAATACGCGAAAAACTCCTTCATTGTCCCCTCCTGCAAAATACCCACGTTCATTATACCGCTTTCCGGCGGGATGCACAAGTTCATTGCAAACTTTTCCGGGCAGGGCGGTTTTGCTTGAAACGGTGTTCAAAATCTGCTATAATAATTAAGATTTACAACAGTCAGTGCGGAGCACAAGACGGTTTTCACCTCATCCGTCGCCTGGCGGCGCCACCTTCCCCATCAAGGGGAAGGCATTGGGTGCGCGAATACAGAGGCTTCTCCCCCTTCAGGGTGGGCACCGATCCGAGCGCTGCCAGTGGCAGAGCAAGCGAGGTGAGGT
>CAMNHT010000139.1 GCA_946539625.1 uncultured Clostridia bacterium
AGTTCGGCGTGTACGACAAGTTCGGCATGAACAAGGACTTTTTGAAGGACACGCTGCTGTTCTTCTCCCGCAAGGAAGACAAGCTTGTCACGCTGAAGGAGTACGTCGACGCGATGCCCGAAGCGCAGAAGCATATCTATTACGCCGCAGGCGAGACGCTTTCTCAGGTCAAAAAGCTTCCGCAGGCGGAGCGCGTCGCGGACGCGGGCTACGACATCCTGTGCCTTACCGAGGACGTTGACGAGTTTGCGCTCAGAATCCTCGAATCGTATCAGGAGAAGCCGTTCAAGTCCGTCTCCGACCCCGATCTCGACCTTTCCTCCGAGGAGGAAAAGAAGGCGTTTGAACAGCGCGCCGAAGAAGAAAAGCCGCTTTTGGAGCGTATGAAATCCGCGCTCGGCGAAAAGGTGCAGGATGTGCGCCTCACCGACCGGCTGAAATCCGCCGCCGCGTGTCTTGCGGGCGAGGAAGGCATGAGCGTGGAGATGTACAAGGTCCTGCGCTCGACGCCGAACGGCGCGAACATCCCGATGACGTTCCATCTCGAGCTGAACCCGGACCATCCGGTCTACGCAAAGCTCAAGGAGCTTGACGACGAGCAGCTCAAAGAATACGCAATGCTCTTGCTCGGGCAGGCGAAGCTCGTTGCGGGACTTCCGCTCGACGATCCCTCCGCGTTCGCGGAACTGATGCTGAAGCATATGTGAACCCATACGAAAAGCCCCGGTTCTCCGTCATGGAAACCGGGGCTTTTTTGTGTTATTCCGCGATCTCGTCGGGAACGGATTCCGGATACATGCGCATATAGCGTCTGCGCACGATCATCGAGACCGTGAAGTGCGTGAGCGCGGTGAGCGCCCATGAGATCGGATAGGAGAGATAGACCATCCAGAGTACGGGCTTTAGCGGGAAGATAAGATAGATCCACAAAAGCCGGAACACGCACGAGCCCAGCAGCGAAATGATCGTGGACAGCGTGGACTTGCCGAGTCCCCTTAAGATGCCCGAGCCGACCTCCATGAACGCCAGCGTGAAGTACGGCGCGATATTGATATAGAAGCGCGTGTACGCGGTTTCGAGCGCGAGTTCGCTGCCGTTCTGGATGTACAGGGACAGCAGCGGATGGCGGAAGAGCAGCAGGATCGCCGCCGAAACGACGGCTACAAGTCCCGTCACGAAATAGCAGCAGCGCATGACGGTGCCGATGCGCTTGTACTTCCTTGCGCCGTGGTGCTGGCTTGTGAACGTGACCGCCGCCTGATAGACCGAGTTCGTCGCGACATACGCAAAGCCCTCAAGGTTCGTCGCCGCCGCGTTGCCGTCGATGACCGCGGACCCGCCCGGGCACATGGTATTGTTGATGCCGATGATGGTACTCTGGATCAGCATGTTCGAAAGCGAAAACAGCATGCCCTGCACACCCGCGGGCAGGCCGTCACGGATGATTTCCTTCATCGCCGTACCGGTGATGCGAAGCTTTTTGAGTTCCAGTTTGCACCAGCCGGAATCACGCATCAGCACGATCCCGAGGATCACGACGTTCGCCGCGTTCGCAATGACCGTGGCGTATGCAACGCCGTCGACCGACATCTTTAGCACAAGCACGAAAAAGAGGTTCATGCCGACGTTCAGAAGTCCCGTTGCCGTCAGGATATACAGGGGCGTACGCGTATCGCCCTTTGCGCGGAGGATCGCGATGAGATAGTTCGAGACCGCCAAAAACGGCGCGCCGGCAAAGTAGATGCGCGTATACAGCGTCGCAAGCTCCAGCACATGCCCCTCGTCGCCCAAAAGCTTCAGGATCGGGCGGCTCACAAACAGCCCGACGAGTGCGCAGATCGCGCCAAACAGCGCCGCCATGACGAGCGAGGTGTGCACCGACTGTGAGGTCGCTTCTTTGTCTCCTCTGCCGATGTTTCGCGCGACAACGACGTTCGTGCCGATCGCAAAGCCCGAAAAGATGTTCAGGATGAAGTTGATCATGGCGCCGGTCGTGCCGATCGCGCCGATCGCGCCTTCCACGCCTGACATGCCCGCAACGATCATATCGGCGGCGTTGTAGAGCATCTGCAGAAGGTTCGTCGCCATCAAAGGCAATGCGAACAGAAAGACCTTGCCCAAAAGCGGTCCTTCCAGCATATTGATGTCCTTGGATCTTGCGAATGCTTTCATTCCGATACAACGGACAGGTAAGGCGTCGCGTTGAGGTCAAGCCCGTCCCTGTGTCCTTTCATGAGAAGATAGAATCCGGCGCTGCCGATCATGGCGGCATTGTCGGTGCAGTATAAGAAATCGGGACAGCAGAAGCGGATCCCCTTCTTCTTTGCCTTTTTTGCGAGCGTTTCGCGCAATGCCGCGTTTGCGGACACGCCGCCCGCAAGCACGAGCGTATCATTTGCCGCGCGGACCGCCTTGTCACTAAGGATCGAAACGACCTCGTACTGGAAGCTTGCCGCGACATCCGCGCGGTTCACTTCCTCCCCCTTCTGCTCCGCGGTGTGCAGAAGGTTGATGACCGCGGTCTTCAGCCCCGAAAAGCTCATATCGAACTCGTCCTCGCGCTCGTTGAACGCGGAACGGAAGCGAAACGCCTTCGGGTCCCCCTCCCTTGCAAGCTTCTCAAGCTCCGGTCCGCCGGGGTACGGAAGCCCCAGAACGCGCGCGACCTTGTCGAACGCCTCGCCCGCCGCGTCGTCGCGCGTGCGGCCGATCAGCGTGCAGCGGTCATAATCATGCACCCGCACGATGTGGCTGTGTCCGCCGGAGGCAATGAGCGCCGTAAACGGCGGGGTAAGATCGGAAAACGTCAGGTAGTTTGCAGCGATATGCCCTAAAATATGGTTCGTGCCGATCAGCGGAAGGTTATGCGAGAGCGCAAGCCCCTTTGCGTAGCTCACGCCGACGAGCAGCGCGCCGACCAGTCCCGGACCGCAGGTGACCGCGACTGCGTCGACGTCCGAAAGCGTCATGTTTGCGTCCGAAAGCGCTTTTTCGACCACCGCGCCGATGCGCTCAACATGGTTGCGGCTTGCGAGCTCCGGCACAACGCCGCCGTACTTGCGGTGCAGCGGGATCTGCGTATGCACAACGTTGCTCAAAACTTCCCGCCCGTCGCGGACGATCGCGCAGGCGGTCTCGTCGCAGGAGGTCTCGATCGCAAGCACGGTCGCGTGCCCGCGTTCGATCAGCGCCGCCTGCTTCTCTTTTGCAAGCGATTCGTAGCTCATGCCTGTTCCTCCGGTTCCGTATTGTCCTGCTCGGACGGATGGGCAATGCCCGTCCCTACGGATGCATTCGCGCCGTCAGGCATATCGTCCTGTGCAGCCTTCGGTTCCGTACCTTCGGGTGTTGTCTCTCCCTCCGTCAGCCCTTGGCTGACACCTCCCTCGTCAGCGGGAGGCTGGTAATCCTGCGCATGCTCTCTATCCGGTTTCGCAGGAGATTCTTTCTTCGGATACAGCGGCGGGATAAGATGCTCCCTGACCGGCATGGGCGGTCTTTCCTCCTCCGGCTCGCCGCTTTCGGCACGACGCCGAATGTCCTCGCGCTTGCTGACCGGCGCGTTCGAAAGCTGATGCGCCAGCACAAGGTCCGGTCCCTTGATCGGCGTCGGCTCGTTTTCGTCGTGCTCGATCACAACGACGTCCGCAACCGGCGAGGGCTTGCCCTGCCTGCGGAACGCGTATCCTATAAACACGGCGGCGATCGCAGCGACGATGATCTCGATGATCACGGCAATCGCGCAGCGCAGCACGATCGACGGGAAGATCGGCAGCAGCATATTCACCATGACGCTGTCGGTCGGCAGCACCCAGTTCAGTTCATTCATCGCCTGCACCGTCGCGCCGGCAGACAGATACCGGAACAGGGACTTCGGGAAGATCAGAAAATGGAACACGGTCCAGAAGCTCGAAAAATCGAGGATCGCCCAGATGCCCAAAAAGGCGAGCACCCCGCCGAAGATCCCGCAGCCCCAGAAAATGCCCGAAGCCAGGATCGCGCGCTTTTTGCCGCGCTCGATGAGCAGAAAGCCAACGAGAAGCAGCGCCGAAGCGCCGACCGCGCCGATCTTTGCGAACGCTTCCAGTCCGAGCCAGAGCGTCTGCACCTCCGCCATATGCACGATTTCCTTTTCGTGCCAAAAGACGTCCTTTTGGTCCTCGCCGTTGATCTTCGCCTCGACCTTGATGTTCACGCGGTCCCCGCGCATGTAATCCAAAAGCGCCGTCGTCGCGCGGGCAAGATCGGGCGTACTCATGCCGATCCGGGACGAAACGTCCAGATCCCTGTATTTCTGCTCGATCGCGTCGTTGTCGCGCAGAATCAGCGAGACCGTAAAAAACCCCGCAGAAAACAGCAGTACGATCGTCGCAACGATCACACAAAGCTTACCGAATGTATTGCGCATGCCGCCTCCTCAGCGATAGAACGCGTTGCCGCCGACAAACTCGCGAAGAATGCTCGTGGGCGGGATCTCGTCCTCCACGGCGGCGTCCGAAATGTAGTTCA
>CAMNHT010000140.1 GCA_946539625.1 uncultured Clostridia bacterium
CCGAACCCGCTGATCAAGAACACAACCGAAGGACTCGAAGTCAACAGCCACGGCGGGATCATCGTCAACGAGGACGGTTTGACCTCGCGCGAACGGGTTTATGCGGGCGGTGACGCGGTCACCGGCGCGGCAACGGTCATCTCGGCGATGGGCGCCGGCAAGGTTGCGGCAAAGGCGATCGACGAAGCACTGTCCGCGCGCTGACACGGAATCAAGTGAACATTCTGCTTTATCCCAATCAATACACGGGCCGCCAGGCGCAACAGGCAATCCAATGCCGTGATGCGCTGGAGGCCCGCGGTCATGCCTGCACATTGTGCATAAATGCAGTCAAGTCCGATGATATGAACGGTACACCGCTTATTTCGGATGAATACGATCTTGTCGTTTCGCTCGGCGGGGACGGTTCCGTCCTTCGGGCAGCGCAAACGGCGCTGCGCCTTCAGAAGCCGCTTCTCGGCATTAACAGCGGAAGACTCGGCTATCTTTGCGCAATGGACCTCGGCGAGATCGACCGTTTTGACGAACTGCTTAGCGCGTGCGAGCCGACCGAGCGGACGGTTTTGGAGTGCATATCCGGAAAAAACGTGCGATATGCGTTCAACGACGTCGTATTTGCAAAAATGCGATTCGGCGAAACCGCGGAGCTGTTTGCGGACATCGACGGAACGGAAGCGCTGCATGTCCGCGGCGACGGATTGATCATATCCTCGCCGACGGGTTCGACCGCGTACAACCTGTCGGCAGGCGGACCGGTCTCGGAACCGGACGCTCCGATCCTGCTCCTGACGCCGATCTGTGCGCACGCCGGGGATTCGCATCCGACGGTTCTGCGCGACAGTCATGTGATCGGCGTGCGGGAACGAAACGGGCGGGCACAGATCATCATTGACGGAGAAACGGCGGAAACGCTGCAAACGCCGGTCATCGTGCGCAAAGCCGAACACCGGCTGAAGCTGTACCGGCGCAGGTGCGGCGGCGCATTTCAGAGAGTAACGCTTTGACGAAGGGAGCAATGCCGATGGAGAAAAGAAGCATTACAAGGGCGACGCTCGGACGCTTGCCTTCCTATCTGGAGTATTTGCGCTCCGGCGAAAGTCCGACTGTATCCGCCGGATCGATCGCGCATGCGCTCGGTTACGGCGAAGTTCTGGTGCGAAGGGATCTGAATCTCGTTTGCAGCGAGGGACGCCCGAAGATCGGCTACCCGAGGGGCGCGCTGATTGCCGATCTCGAAACGGCGCTGAACGTTTCAAAAAACACGCCGGCGATCATCGTCGGAACGGGAAAACTGGGGCGCGCGCTGATGAACTACCGCGGCTTCCGTCAGTACGGATATTGCATCGCGGCAGGGTTTGACGCCGATCCGAACAAGCAGAACGCGGAAAGCGAGGACTGTCCCGTCTATCCGATGGAACTGCTTCCGGATTTTTGCAGACAGCACGGCATCTCCATCGGAATCATCACGGTTCCGGGTCCGGCTGCGCAGGCGGTATGCGATCTGATGACGGAAAACGGCATTACGGCGATCTGGAACTTTGCACCATGCCGCCTCCGCATTCCGAAAAACGTGATCCTGCGGCAGGAAAACCTCGCGCTGTCGCTTGCGCATCTGGTGCACTGCGCAAGCGAGTCAAATATGATTTCGGAGGTGTGCGATGATGCTTGATCGGATCATCTCGGTAAGCAACCGGACGACCGTGTTTCGCGACGGCGGCAACGCGGTCAAGGTATATCGGGCGTCCTATCCGAAATCGTCGATCCTGAACGAGGGGATGAATCTCACGCTGGCCGAGGAGTTGGGGCTTCCGGTCCCGCAGTTTCGGCAGATTACGACGGTGGATAACCGTTGGGCGATGATCATGGATTACATTGCCGGGAAAACGTTCCTGCGCATGCTGACCGAATCCCCGCTGAAGACGGACGCCCTGCTGTCAAGATGGACGGCGCTTCAGCGGACGATCCATGAAAAGCGATGCGCCGCGCTGCCGCAGGTCAACGACCTTGCGGCGCAGCGGATCGAAGCGTCCGGTCTTCCGTCCGATCTGATCCGGCGCCTTTCGGCGCGGCTGCAAACGCTTCCGCGCGGACACGAGGTCTGTCACGGAGAATTTGCACTTTCGAACGCGATGGAATCCGCAGGCGGAAAGGCGTTCGCCCTCGACTGGAAGCATGCAATGCAGGGATCGGGCGAAGCGGACGGCGCATGGGCGTACCTTTTGATGCAGCTCGACGGATTCGACAAGGAAGCGGAGCTCTATCGGGAACGGTTCGTGTCGTTGAAAGGCGTCGATGCGGCATTGTTTGAGCAGTGGATTCCCCTTGGAGCCGCCGCGCACTACAGAGAATCAAACGAGCGCAAACGCGCGCTCCTGCTGTCTTATATCGAAACGGCAGATCGGAGGGAGAGAGAAAAATGAAGGTTGCGGTTTGCATCGGATCCGCATGTCATCTGAATGGATCGCGCTATGTGGTGGAACAGCTGCAGCGGCTGATCGAGGAGAAGAAATTGGACGACGCCGTCGAGCTCGAAGGACGGTTTTGCATGGGGCAATGCAGCAGAGGGATTTGCGTGACGGTGGACGGAAACCGATTTTCCATCCGACCCGAAAACACGGAAGAATTTTTCAGAACGGAAATAGAATCGAGGGTAAAGGTATGATCATGGTAACGGTTTGTGTGGGCTCATCCTGTCATCTGAAAGGATCCGAGCGCATTGTGGAACGGCTGCAGCAGCTCATCAAAGAGCGGAAGCTGGAAGACGAGATCATTCTCTCAGGGAGCTTTTGCTGTGGCAAATGCAACCGTACCGGCGTCACAATCAAGGTGGACGACGATGAGTTTATCGGAATCACGCCGGAAGGGTTCGACTCGTTTTTTGAACAAAATATCATGTCCCGGATACAGTAAGAAAGGATAAACGTTATGGCCGATTGTCTGCGACTTAAGAAATCCAATTGTAAAAACTGCTACAAATGTATTCGCCACTGTCCCGTAAAGTCGATCCGCTTTTCCGCGGGACAGGCGAACATCATCTCGAACGAGTGCATTTTATGCGGACATTGCTTCGTCGTGTGTCCGCAGGGCGCCAAGGAGATCGTGGACGATACCGAAAAGGTACGCGTTCTGCTGCAGAGCGGCGACCCGGTGTACGTCAGTCTTGCACCGTCCTTTATCGCCAACTATGACGGTGTCGGCATCGAATCCATGCGGGAAGCGCTGAAAAAACTCGGGTTTACGGACGTCGAGGAAACGGCGATCGGCGCAACAATCGTCAAGCGCGAGTACGACCGGATGCTGCGCGAGGATCAGCGCGATATCATCATTTCGTCGTGCTGTCATTCCGTCAATCTGCTGATTCAGAAATATTATCCGAAGGAACTGCCGTATCTGGCGGACGTACAATCGCCGATGCTGGCGCATTGCAGCGACATCAAGCGGCGCGTCCCGAATGCGAAAACGGTTTTCATCGGACCGTGCGTTGCAAAAAAGGACGAAGGCGCGCAGTTCAAGGACATCGTGGACGCGGTTCTGACCTTTGAGGAACTCACAAACTGGCTCAAGCGTGAGAACATCACGCTTGAAGCGCGCGTGGAAGCGGACGAGCACAGCAAGGCGAGATTCTTCCCCACGACGGGCGGCATCCTGAAGACGATGGATATGGATGCAAAGGACTATACATATCTTGCAATCGACGGTGTGGAAAACTGCATGATGGCGCTCGACGACATAGAGCGAGGCAATATCCACAAGTGCTTTATCGAAATGTCGGCATGTGCGGGAAGCTGCATCAGCGGTCCCGTTATGGAAAAGTACCACAGAAGCCCTGTGCGCGACTATATGGCGGTTTCGGCGTTTGCCGGAAAGAAGGATTTTATTGTCGATCAGCCGGATGCCATCCGCATTCGCCGCGGCTTCATGCCGATCGAAAGAAACAACACGATTCCGGTCGAATATGAGATCCGGGACATTCTGCACCAGATGGGCAAGTTCAAGCCCGAAGACGAACTGAACTGCGGCACCTGCGGCTACAACACCTGCCGCGACAAGGCGATCGCGATCTATCAGGGCAAAGCGGACATTTCGATGTGTCTGCCGTTCCTGAAAGAAAAAGCGGAGAGCTTTTCCGATGCGATCGTCAACAATTCGCCGAACGCGATCGTGGTCGTCAACGACCGCATGGAAGTGCAGCAGATCAACGCAGCGGCGATGGAGCTGATGCATCTGAGGTATTCCTCCGATATTCTCGGAGACAACGTCATCCGCATTATGGATCCGGCTGCGTTTTTGGAGGTTCAGACCAAGGGCAGAGGCATTTACAATAAACCGGTCTACCTTGCGGAATACAAGCGCTTTGTGCAGCAGACGATCGTTCCGACCGGCGATAAGCGCGGACTTCTGTGCATCATGCGCGACGTCACCCGCGAGGAGGAAGAACGCAGCAAGAAGGAGGAGATCAGCCGTGAAACGGTTGAGATCGCCGACAACGTGGTTGACAAGCAGATGCG
>CAMNHT010000141.1 GCA_946539625.1 uncultured Clostridia bacterium
CTTGCGTGCTCGGTTCGTCTAGTGGCCTAGGACACCGCCCTCTCACGGCGGTAACACGGGTTCGACTCCCGTACCGGGTACCAAAGAAGCCCCAATCATGGGGCTTTTTTCATGTCTGTGTATATTTGCCGCTTATGCTGTTCGGTCCCGAACGCCTTCTTCCGTAAACTCCAATACACGGTCGCAGATCGAAAGCGCAGCAGGTCGATGCGTCACAATGATAACGGTTTTGTCCGTCATTGTACGAAGATTTTCCAAAAGTCGTTTCTCGGTGACGCCGTCAAGGGAGCTTGTCGCCTCATCAAGCAGCAGGATCGGGCTTTCGGAATAGATCGCACGCGCGATCGCAATGCGCTGCATCTGCCCTTCGGATAGTCCCGTGCCGCGCTCGCCGAGCAGCGTATCAACGCCTCGGTCGAGCTCTGAAACGAATTCATCTGCACACGCGATTTTCAGGGCATGATGCACGCGCTCCTCATCCTGAGCCGCCTGCGGATCGGCGAAAGAGACGATCTCGCGGATCGTGCCGCTCATCAGGTAATTGCCCTGCGGCACGTAAGCAAACAGCCGCCGATACGCAGCGTTCAGATTGCCGCTGTTTCCCTGTCTGTCCGTATAGCAGCGGCTGCCCGCGTCCGGATGCATGACGCACATCAAAAGCTTCAGCGCCGTGGATTTTCCGCACCCGCTCGTGCCCGTAAACGCCGCATATTCGCCTTTTTTGATCTCCAGTGAGAGATCCTTCAAAACGATCGGCATGTCTGTTTTTTCGATCTCAAGCGCGTTTTCGGAAACCGGGTAATACGTAAAGCAAACGTTCTTCAATCCGATTGCCGCTAAATCATCCCGATAAAAAGCCAGAATCTCCGAAAGCGGTTTTGCCTCTGCTTCGTCTGCCTCAAAGCTTTCAGCTTCCATGAGGCGCTCGGCGCTGGCAAGCATGGCATAGTATCGCGGAAGGAACCCGGTGATATTCGCCATCGGCGTTTGAATCTGCGATAAAAGCTGCATGATCGCGGTCAGCGTTCCGAAGCTGACCGTCCCGATCAGAATCCCGTACCCGCCCCACGCAACGCCGAGCAGATACATCGCAGTCATTGCCGCGCCGAAACCAACGTTGCAAAGATTGGAGAACCGGTTGCGGCGCATTCTCTGCGCCTTGTGCATACGCATCTTCTCCTCTGCCCCTTCCAGCGTCTGTTCCTCCGCCGCAAAGGACCGAAGCATCAGCAGACTTGCGATACGTTCCTGCAGAAAGATGCGAACCTTTCCGTCCGACTCCTGCACGTTTTTGTGCAGCCGCTTCATCACCTTTCGGAACAGGACCGTTGTGAACGCCAGAATCATTCCTCCCGGGATCAGGATCGCGGCAAATTTCGGTTCGATCACAATGATCATCACGAGCGCGCTCATCAGCTTGACAGCCATGCCGAACAGACCCGGAAGAATGTCCACATATCCGTTCGTCACAACAACGGTATCGTTGGTCAGGCGGTTCATCCACTCACCGGAATGCACCGCGCTGACACGCAGATAATCCCTTTCCAGCAGGGTCTTTGTCAATCTGCCCTTAAACGCGTTTTCAATGCTCGATTTCGAAAGCTCCACCAGCCAGCGATCCACCGCACGCAGTGCAAGCTGCATCGACGCCAACGCCACGATCATCGCAAGGTATCGCCAAAAAACGGTCCCGTCTCCTTTGACCGCGGCGTCCACAAGCCCCCTCATGAAAAGCGCGTACAACACGCCGGACCCTCCCAGAATCATCTCGATGAGGGTCAGACAGACGACATACCACTTTTTACGACCGGGTACCGTATAGAGCCATTTCTGCGCCGATTTCTTCATGTAATAGTTGCAGGATCCTGTCTGCTCGTCGTTTTTTAATGGAAAGAAAGGGGCGAAAACCGCTGTCTTCGCCCCAATTGCCGTAGTTTGTCAGTGCGCATTCTTATAAGCGTCTGCTGCCTGCGAATAGGCATAGATCGCGGCGGCCGCGTTTACTGCCGACGTGCTCGTATATGCGTTCAGCATGCTGTTCACATAGGAGAGCGCAGAAAGCGTGATGCTTGCGGTTCCGTTATCCGTCGCAGCGGTGATGGTGTACGTTTCGCTGAGCTGATGCGCCGGAATGTTCAGAACGGAAACCTGATACCGTCCGCTGACATTCGCAGCGGTATACGGATCGTTGACTTCGAACGAACCGGTGTAGCCGGACTTCATCTTGAAGAACACACGGATCTCAATTGCACTGTCAAGAATGAGCGAGAATGTGATCTTTTCCGTGTCGTCATTCAGCGTTTTTTCCGCAGCGTGCGCTGCAACCGCGGTCTTGACGGAGCTGACGGTGTCGGCGCTGTAGTTTTCCGTATAAACAGCGGTCATCTCTGCAAAGTCCGTACCGAGTACCCATCCTCTCTGTTCGGAAAGGAAGATCTGGACATGGTGACCGTAGTCTGCCAGTGCTTCGATCAGTGCCTGCGTGGTTGCATCAAACAGATTCTTATTCGCCTCATATGCAGCGATGTAATCCATCACGGAATACGTTTTTTCAACAGTCTTTTCCGTTCCGTTCTGCGTATAGTGGAACGTTGCGGTGATCGGCTCCGCCATCTGGATCGCGTTCACGTAGCAAATGAACGAATTGTTTCCGGTATAATCCACGCGTTCCGTGCATTCGCCGTGCTCAACGGAGAACGTCATGTAGCTTGTCGCATAGTCGACGCCGGAGATCGCGGGCAGCTCCATATTGAAGCTCACGCCGATCAGTCCCTCCAAAATCAGGTTCTGACCTCTGAAGTACGGCTCGGTCACGGGAATCGCAAACGTTGCCGTGATCGTAACGTCGCCTGCCGGCATTACAAATGTGTACTTTTCGTCGTTGACCTTGGTCGTTTCGACCGCAGTCTCGCCGCACATAACTGTCAGCGTGTCGAGTGCATAGCCTTCTTCCGGTTCAATGTTGACCGTAACCGTCGTGCCCGCAGCCGCGCGGCTGTGCGTGGTGCTGACAAGACCGTGCTCGGCGGAAGCGCAGATGATATTATGGCCCGCTTCGATATAGAAGTATCCGCCGAACGCAGCCCAATCATTGGTGTACGTCTCACGGAAATAGATATTCACGTTGCCCGCATGCGCCGCGTCAACTGTGTATTGCGTGTCGATTCCGTCCGGATACCATGCGGTGATCGCATTGTTTGCAACCTTGACAACCTTGATCTCGTCGCCCTCGGCAAGCGTTGCCGCAAGGATCAGCTCGCCGCCTGCTTCCATATTCTCACCGAACTTGTCCGCTGCGTCGATCGCGTTGACCGTCCAGTCCGGTCCGATCAGGTAGAAGCCGTCACTGAGCTCGACCGGTTCTTCCTCAACAAGCTTGTAGAGAGCAATTGATTGCTGACCGGACTTATAGTAACGGAATCTTTCATTGGTGGCGCCGGTATTTTTATTGTACTTCAGGGCGACGTGTACATTCTCCGATACTCCGGTGCCGGAAATAACCGCGTTTCCGTTTTCATCAAGGGCAATGGTATTCAGATAATCCTCCGAATACGTATCGCTTGCTTTTAAGCCGTTTGCATAATCTTTTTGCCCGATAAACTGATTGCTGCTTGAAAGAATTGAATAGCCGTTCTCTACCGCTGCAATCGTAAAGGAGTACTTACTGTCGGTTGTAATTGTACCGTCTTCGATTGACACAAGTACACCGTTCTGACCTGCATCGAGCGTTTCGCGAGAAGCATCAAAGACGATTCCGCCATCCTCATAAACAATCAGATACTCGCCGGACCAGTCTTCCGGTTCTTCCGTGACCTTTGCATATGTCTTTTCATCGGAGACAGGCTTTTCCTTCCACTGTGCGACAAAGGTCGTATTTGCGCTGATCGCAACCTGCGCGCCGACCGCATATTCGGTATCGTCGCCGTCGATCTTCCAGCAGTCAAACTCCATACCCTCGGGCGCGGTGAACGTGCACTCCGGCAGCGTATAGGGGCTGGTGGCATCGGTCACATCATCCATGGTGCCGCTGCCGCCGTTCGCGTCGAACGAAACAGTGTAGGTAACCGCAGGCGTCGGGCCTTCGCCGTCCTCGGAGAAGAACTGGAAGGTGAAGATTGCTGTATTTGTGCCCATGCCATAAACGGTGAAGTATCCGCCGTAATACTCAATGTACTGCGCCTTGTCGCTGTAGACTGCAGAGTCGCACTTGATATAGTAATTGTCAGTGCCTGCTGCAGCCGTTTCAAGCTGGAAGAGCGTGTTTGCGCCCTGCTCGTCAACAAGCTGTACGTTCGTACCGTCTGCCAGAAGGTACTTGCCGTCCGTAGTCGCAAACGTATACTTGCCGTTTTCATCGACTGTGACTGTCAGGCGAATCGCTTCGTCGGGAACCGCAAGAACGTCGTCGGTCAGCGTCGCGTCCGCCGCCACAAGCTCGTGCTTCGTGTTGTTGTACAGATAATCTTCACCGGTCATGACCT
>CAMNHT010000142.1 GCA_946539625.1 uncultured Clostridia bacterium
CTGACCGCGATCATGTCCGTCAACCGCTCGTCGCTCAGCCAACCGTAGGAGAGAACTACATCCCGGATGAGCGGAATCGCGCCGTACGCCCCGCCGAACGCAAAGCATCCGACTTTCAGAAACCCGATCAAAAGATCCAGGTAGATCACGGCTTCTCACCGCCTTTCCCGGACGAGGCACTGCGAATCAGAAAGACGGTCAGGCTGACAGCCCCGGCTAAAAGCATCAGGCTGACAGAGGAGAACTTCAGGGAAAACGCGTTGACGCACAGCATCGCCGCACAGGAGCACACGAGGATCACGCACGGAAGCGGCTTTTTCTTCATCTTCCGGATCATGTTCACCGCCGCGTCCACGATCAAAATTCCCACCGCGATCCGGATGCCCCTGAACGCGCTTGCGATCCACGTTATCTCGAGAAAGGAATCCAGAAACACGGAGACCGCATAAATGATGACGAAGGAAGGCAGGATCAGCCCCAGCGTAGCCGCCAGCGCACCCGGAAGGCCCTTTTGGCGATAGCCCACAAAGGTAGCGCAGTTGACGGCGATGGGGCCGGGCGTCGATTCGGCGATCACCGTGATGTTCATCATGTCGTCGTGGGTGATCCAGTGCTTTCGCTCCACGCAGGCGTTTTCGATCAGGGAGATCATGGCGTACCCGCCGCCGAAGGTGAAAAGCCCTATATTGGCGAAGGTCAGAAAAAGATCGAGCAGCATCCCATCCTCCGGGTCAGTGATCGGACTTCGCAAACGGACAGCGGTTCCCGATGCACTGATTGTTCTTCGCGGAATGGGTACAGACGACCTCCGGCTTCTCCATCTCCACGCCGAAGTATTCTTTTACGAAGTCGACGGCGGACAGAATCGACAGGTACGAATCCCGCTTGCAGCAGCGCGGACCGCCGACCTCGCCGATGGCGCCGAGCGATTTTGCCGTCATTTTGTGTGACAGCGCGAACGGCTCAACGCTCAGGGGTGTGGAACCGGAGATGATCGATACAAACATGCCGGAAGAGATCCCCGCGCCGCAGGCTCCCCAGAAGCCGCACGCGCCGCCCGGCACGTTTTTCCCGCGGTTCATCATCTCGGAAAGAGCCTTTTCGAGATCGATCTCCCCTCCCGCGTTCCGGTATGCCGTCAGAAGTGCCGCGCCGACCATGACATGGTGCTCCGGCCCGTGCATGTGGCAGAACGGGAGCGCCATCATCTTTTCGAGGATCAGGACGGGATCCTTCGATGTCTCGCTGAGGCACAGACCGACAATCGCGTCCATCCCGGCGGTGTGACACGCGCCGCACACATAATGGCCCCGGACACAGCGGGTCTTGCTGTTCTCTTTCCTGTGACAGACCGCGCACTCCATCGGCTGATCCGCTTCCAGATATTCAAGCGGGGAGCCGCAGATCAGGCATTCGTCGTTCATCCGCATTCTCCTCTCTGTAATTCGGTTTCGGCAATACCCGGCAGCCGGGCGAAGAGCCTGGCTTTCAGGAGTTCGTATCTCTGCCGCTTTTCCTCTTTGGCGAAATGCGTCTCCCGGAACTGTTCGGGACAATCCGTGTAATTCAGCTTTTTATCTCCGAACTGCTCGCTCGTCAGATCGAACACGCAATCCCCGACAACGTTGAAGCAATGATAATTGCCGTCGCCGAGCGGTACGCCGAAAACCTTTCCGCCATAGAGATCCTGCAAGAGAAACGCGGTGATCGAGCACTGACCGAGCGTTTTGTTCTCCGGCGACCAGTCGGAGCGCATTCGCGGCGCGCAGGTCTCCGCACACCAGATTTCGGAGAGCAGATCGTAATACTCTCGCGGCGTCAGTCCGCGTTCATCCCTGATGTCGGCGCTTTCCCACCCGTAAAACTTGTATGCAGCCATTCAGTTGTCCTCGCAGTGATGATCCGCGCAGTGCCCGTGGCCGCAGTCGCCGCCGTGATGTCCGCACGCGTGATCTTCCCCGTGTTCGTGACCGTGCCCATGGTGATCGCATTTCGCGTCGGGATCAAACCGGAGAACTCCCTCCGCCAGCGCCTTTGCGGCCGCGTCCGCCGATCCCGTCACGCCGCCGTAGAGCGCGATCCCCGCTTCCGCCAGCGCGTTCTGCGCGCCCATACCGATGCCGCCGCAGATGAGGGCGTCGACCTGCGCCGCTTTCAGAAAGCCCGCCAGCGCGCCGTGACCGCTTCCGTTCGTCGGGACGATTTGTTCCCCGACAATCTTTCCGTCCGACACGTCGTAGAGCTTGAACTGCTCCGTATGTCCGAAATGCTGAAAGATTTCTCCGTTTTCATAGGTGACCGCGATTCTCATGGTATTCTTTCCTTTCTCCGGAATCTGATCCGTAATCTGGTTTTCCAGCGCGTAGCTCCCGCCCCGGATACGAAGCTCCCTGCCGTCAACAAGGGCTTCGGCGATCTTGCGGCGGGCGTTTTCGTAAATGGCTGTGACGGTGGTTCGCGCTACGTCCATCCGTGCGGCGCACTCTTCCTGCGTCATTCCCTCCCGGTCGAGCAGCCGGACGGTCTCGAACTCGTCGAGCGTCAGAACGACCGGATCGCTCTGTGAACGCTCCTCCGGTGAGAAGACCCAGCAGTCCGGGTATCCGCCGATCCTGCGGCAGCGCGGTTTTCTCGGCACGATTTCCGCCTCCTTTGCTGTCATATGTCGGGAATCAGTATAGCACAATTCCAGACTTATGTCAAGAATGCTTTGGCAAAATCAAGGACTCAGATCTTTACTCTTTTATCAGGAAGAAGACGATTCAATCGCGGGCGTCACCTCATCCGTTTCTCGAAGCGGAACATCCCGTCGAAGCCGTCACCCCCTTCATACGTGTTTTCTTCTCCGGTCTCCGGATCGTGCGGATCGGGATGAAAGCGGTTGAAGAATTCCACGGCGTGGAATCCGCATTTGTTGATGTAGAAATGGATGTTGCGCGTCTCGAAATACGGTGTGCAGGTTTCCCAGACAGCAACGTCGGGATAGAGCCGTTCCACCTCGCGCCACGCAGCCTGACCGATCCCTTTGCTGTGCGCGGTCGGGTTGACAAACAAAAGCTCCAGATCTCCCCGCCGCGTCTCTTCGTCGATGTGCAAAACAACCCCGCCGACAATCTGTCCGTTTTCGCGGATGCGGTAAGCGGCACCGCCGGCGATGCTGTTCTCGATGGTAGAGCGGGAGATGATTTCGCCCTCCTCTTCAAAATGATCGTCCCGCTGTCCGAACTCCTGCATTGCGCCGAATTTGAAGGCGAATTGGTTGTCCAGGATGAACTGTTCATGGTCGTCTTCCGTGAGGGGCGTGAGGGTGATGTTTTTTGCGGTCATAGTTACTGCCTCCAAGAAAAAATGCCCGCGGCAAAAACTGCTGCGAGCGCACTCGTCATCTTATCCGGCAGGCGGCCTGCAAAGCGAGCCGAAACACGCTTTACGATCCCCTACGCTGCGGCGTACTGCCCTCCGATGATCTGAACCATTATATCACGGTCTTTCCTGATTGTCAACACAGCGAAACCGGTCTCGGATAAGAACGGAATGTAAACAATAACGCAAGGCCTTGACAAGTGACCCTTCGCTCACTATAATAAGTGAACGAGGGGTCACTTTGCATCAAGCGGAGGTTCATATGGCAAAAGACACGAAAGAGAAAATCCTGACAGCGGCGCTCGATCTGTTCTCACAGAAAGGGTATGAGGGGACCAACATCCGTGAATTGAGTGCATCCCTCGGGCTGGTCAAGTCGGGTATTTACAAGCATTTTGAAAGCAAGGAAGCCATTTGGGATGCCCTGCTTGACAGGATGATTGCCTATTATGGGGAACGCTTCGGTTCTTCGGAACATCTGCCGCCCGTGCCGGATTCTACGGAAGAATTCATCGCCATGACCATGCGAATGGTGGAGCTCACGATTCACGATGAGCAAATTGTAAAAACGAGGAAGGTACTCACGCTGGAGCAGTTTCGGGACGATCGTGCCCGGGAGCTGGCAACGAAACACTTTCTGACCGGGCTTGCGGAGATGTTCAGGCAAATCTTCGCCGGAATGATGGACAAAGGCCTGATCTGCCGCGACGATCCCGCCATGCTGGCCTTCGCTTACGTCACGCCGATCTCGGCGCTGATTCACCTTTGCGACCGGGAGCCGGAGAAAACGGGAGATGCGATAGGGCAAATCGAAGCGTTCAGCAGGCACTTTATTGCGACCTATGGGGTGAAGTAACAATGTTTGATCTGGACAAATACCTGGCTGATCTGATCATGAACTGCCGGTCGGCTTTCGGAGAGCGTCTGCTGTACGTGGGGCTGCAGGGAAGCTGGCTGCGCGGTGAAGCTCATGAAAACAGCGATATCGACGTCATGGTTATCCTTGATCGGTTTTCCGTGAGGGATATGGATACATACCGTGGAATTCTGAAGGAAATCGGTTTCTACGAGAAATCCTGCGGTTTCATCTGCGGGAAAGACGAAATGAAGC
>CAMNHT010000143.1 GCA_946539625.1 uncultured Clostridia bacterium
AAATACGGCACTTTTTCGGCAGTCAGTCCTTAACCCGTGACATCAATACTACCGTCTCCACATGCTGCGTATGCGGGAACATGTCGACCGGTTGGACATGGCGGATTGTAAAGCCGTACGTCGAAAGGATCTTTGTGTCGCGCGCAAGTGTCGCAGGATTGCAGGAGACGTAAACGACGCGATTGACGCCGCTTTCGGCGATCGCGGAAAGAACCGGTTCCTCACATCCCTTTCGCGGCGGGTCGATCACGATCGCGTCGGGACGCATGCCCTTTTTGACAAGGTCCGGAAGTACATTCTCGGCAAGTCCGCAGATAAAGTCTGCATTATCGATCCCGTTCATTTCGGCGTTCTTCTTCGCATCCTGAATCGCTTCCGGTACACACTCGATCCCGATCACCTTACCGGCGCGCTTTGCGATCGCCAGCGAGATCGTACCGATGCCGCAATAGACATCTGCAATCGTTTCCGTAGGTTTCGGGTCAAGAAGATGAATCGCTGTTTCGTAAAGTGCCCTCGTCTGAATCGGATTGACCTGCAGAAAGCTTTGCGGGCTGACGGCAAAAATGAGATCGCCTTGCTGTTCGATCACCTGCGATTTGCCCTTCAAAAGTGTAAACCGATCGCCGAAGATCACGTTGGTGTTTGCATCGTTCCTGTTATGATACAGCGATTCAACGTCCAGCATTTTGATCAGGGATTCCTTTGCGGAAAGCTCGCCCTTTGTTACGACGACGACCATGCGTTCGCCGGTGGAAGTGACACGAACGACGCATGCACGTAATGAGCCCTTCCCCGTCTGTTCATCATAGGCGCGAACATGATTGCGGTTTGCCCACTCGGTGACCGTCCTCGCAAGTGCGGTGATGCGCGCATCCTCGATCGGACAGTCAAAGAGCGGGATCAACCGATGACTGCGTTCCGCATAGAAACCGAATGCCGCGACGCCGTCAATAAATCCGATCGGAAAGCTGCCCTTGTTGCGATATCGCCACGGATCGTCCATGCCGATCGTATTCTGCACTTCAACACCTGCAAAACCGCCGAGCCGCTCCAGACAATCCTTCACGATTTGTGTTTTGGTTTTCAGTTGCTCTGCGTAATCCACGTGCATCAACGCGCAGCCGCCGCACTTTTCATACGCTTCGCAAAGCGGTTTGATGCGATGCTCGGACGTGTTCAAAATATCAACGATCTTTGCGATGCAGTACTTCTTTTCGACTTTGATGATATGCGCGCGGACCCTTTCGCCGGTCAGCGCAAACGGCACGAAGAACGCGACGCCTTCGCATCTTCCGACGCCCTGTCCTTCGCTTGTGATCCCGGTGATCTCAAGCGTCAGCTCCTGATTTTTCGAGAACGGATTCGACTGTTTCATTTCAGAACGATATTCTCCTCTCCGAATTCATCCTTTAATGCGCGAATGAGCGATTCCGTCGGGTTGACGGACCATTCTTTCGGCGCGCCTTTTGCGATCTTCTTTGCAGTATCATACAGCACGATCGAAGTGCTTCCCGGATAGGAATGCGTAATTTTACGTACGCGCTTCTGCTGATCGGCATCAAGGTACGGGAGACGAATATACAGCGTCTGCATCGCTTCCTTCATCGAGGTCAGCGTATCGACAAGGATCGAATTCGCGCGGTCCTCTCGTATCGAAATGCGACCGGTGATCTCGACGATATTTTCATCAAAGAACTGTGCGGAGCAGGTCTGCAGCGTCTTCGGAAACAGCATCAGTTCGACGGAACCGGAATGACCTTCGAGCACGCCGAGACCGATCAAACCGTTTCCGCTCTTTGTCGGGCGCTGCTTGCAGCTGCTGAGCATTCCGCCGACGGTGATGAGCATTTCATCTTTGATTTCCCCTGTCCCGTCCGCGTCGGAAAGCTGCTGTACGGTATACGGAAGTCGTTCCAAAGCTGCGCTGAACGAATCGAGCGGATGACCCGAAAGATACAGACCGGTCGCCTCACGCTCCTTTGCGAGCAGCACGGCGTGCGGCAGCTCGGGAAGATTCGGTATCGAAAGCGTCGTTTGCTCGATCATATCGCTGCCGACATCCAGATCAAATAGGGAAAGCTGTCCGGACTCGCGTGTTTTCTGTGCACGCTGCGAAGCGTCGAGCGCCTGCGCATACACGGTAAGCAAACTGTTGCGGGTATACCCCATACTGTCAAAGCATCCTGCGGCGATCAGTCCTTCGAGCATGCGTTTGTTGAGCCCATGCGTGCGGTTGATGAAATCCTCGAAGCTCTTGAAGGGTCCCTTTTCTTTGCGGTCCTGTACCACGTCCCGCATGACGTTTTCCGATACGTTGCGAACCGATGAAAGACCGAACCGGATCGCGTTGTCTTCGACATTAAACAGTGCCATCGAACGGTTCACGTCAGGCGGCAGGATGCGGATCCCGAGCCTGCGTGCATCGTAAACGTAAGCGGCGACGCTGTCCGTATTCTGACGGTAACCGTTGATCGTCGCGACAAACAGTTCGGTCGGATAATAATGCTTCAGGTAAGCTGTCCGGTATGCCACGACCGCATAGCATGCGGCGTGTGCCTTGTTGAACGCATACGACGCAAAGTCCATCATCTCGTCAAAGATATGGTTTGCAACGTCTTCGGGAACGCCGCGCTTGATTGCACCGTCAACGCCGTCCGTGCCGTATACAAAGAACGTGCGTTCTTTTGCCATGACGTCGTGCTTTTTCTTGGACATGGCGCGGCGGACGAGATCGCTTCGGCCGTAGCTGTAGCCCGCAAGTGAGCGTACGATTTCCATGACCTGTTCCTGATAGACCATACAGCCGTAGGTATTCTTCAGGATCGGCTCCATCAGAGGATGTGCGTATTCGATATTGCCCTCATGCTTGCCGCGGATATAGCGCGGTATCTGCTCCATCGGACCCGGACGGTACAAGGAAATACCTGCGATCAGATCTTCGAAGCAGTCGGGACGAAGCTGCATCATAAACTGTCGCATGCCCCCGGATTCAAGCTGGAACACGGCGTCCGTATCGCCCGACGCGATCATTTCCCAAACAGCAGGGTCGTCGAAATCGTTTTTTGAGAAATCGGGAACCGTTTTCCCCTCCTGCCGGATGAAATCGAGCGCGTCACGAATGATCGTGAGCGTACGAAGTCCCAGAAAGTCCATCTTGAGCAGGCCGAGCTCCTCAAGCGTCGTCATCGGGAACTGGGTCGTCAGCGCGCCTTCGTTGCTGGTCAGCGGGACGACCGTATTCAGCGGCACACCGGAAATGACCACGCCTGCCGCATGCGTCGAGCTGTGGCGCGGAAGCCCTTCGAGCTTCATGGAAAGATCGAGCACATGACGCATTATTTCATCATTGTCGTAGAGCGCTTTCAGTTCCGCGTTCATCTGGATCGCTTCGGACAGCGTGATCTTCAGCACGTTCGGGATCAGCTTTGCAAGCTTGTCCGCATCCGCGTACGGGACGCGCAGCACGCGCGCAACGTCGCGCACGACAGCCTTTGCCGCCATCGTACCGAACGTAATGATCTGCGCAACGTGTCCCTCGCCGTACTTTTCGCCGACGTAGTCAATGACTTCCTGCCTGCGTTCATAACAGAAATCGACGTCAAAGTCCGGCATGGAAACGCGTTCCGGATTCAGAAAGCGCTCAAACAGCAGGTTATATTTCAGCGGATCGACATCCGTAATGTCGAGAAAATATGCCGCAAGCGAAGCCGCGCCGCTGCCTCTGCCGGGACCGACCATAATGCCGTGGGTTTTCGCGTAGTGAATGAAGTCCCACACAATGAGATAATAGTCGACAAATCCCATCTTTTCGATAACCGACAGCTCATATTCGAGACGGTCGCGCGCTTCCTTGCCTCCGTTCGGCATCTTGCGCTGCATACCCTCATCACAGAGCCTGCGCAAAAAGACATCGTTATCGAGACCGTCCGGCGCGGTAAAATGCGGAAGCCTGCGAACGCCGAATTGGATCTCGACGTCGCATTTATCGGCGATCTCATTGGTGATATCGAGCGCTTCCGGATCGTCCGGCAGGGCCGCCGCCATTTCGTCGTAGGATTTCAGATAGAACTGATCGGTTTCCATCCGCATGCGGTCGGTCTCGTCGACAAACCGCTGCGTCTGGATGCACAGAAGAACGTCCTGCGCGTCCGCATCGTCCTTTTTTACATAATGGATATCGTTCGTTGCGACCGTTTTGATACCGAGTGTCTTTGCGAGTATTCGGAGTTTCGGAAGCACTTGCTCCTGTTCGGGAATGCCGTGGTTTTGCAGCTCGATATAAAAATCTTCGCCAAACGTATCTTTGAGCATCTGTGCGATCTCGTAAGCGCGGGCGTCCTGACCGCGTAAGAATGCCTGCGGAATGTCGCCCGCAAGGCAAG
>CAMNHT010000144.1 GCA_946539625.1 uncultured Clostridia bacterium
ACGCCCATTGTACCGCCGATCAGATATATTGTTTTCATATCTGTTCCTCACAAACGCCGATTTGTCGTATTGATTCTATCATGATTTCCAATAGGATACAACGAAAAAAGTACAGACGACCGAAACCGACCGTGCTTTTGAAAATCCACCTTGACAGAACGCCTGCGAAGAGCCCTTTTTGCTTTTTGTCAGGAAAGCGCTGCGATCACGTCGTCGAGCGTTGCGGCAAAAGTGATGCCTTTTAACTTTTCCGGTGTGGAAAGTTCCGAGGAAAGCATTTGATCGAGCAGCATGCGAAGGCCTTTATAATAGCCGTTCAGATCGTAGAGGATGCACGGCGCGGAAAGGTGTCCCAAAGCGACCTTGCTCATGACCTCCGCGATTTCCTCAAGCGTGCCCGTGCCGCCCGGAAACGCGATGAACGCGTCGCCGAGTTCGATCATCTTTGCCTTGCGCTCGGACATGTCCTGTGTAACGTACAGCTTCGTGATCGCGTCGTAAACAAAGCCCGCGTCCACGAAAAACCGCGGTTCAACGCCCGTGACCTTGCCGCCCGCGTTCAGCACACTTTCCGCAAGCATGCCCATAAGACCGCATTTGGAACCGCCGTATACGAGATCATGTCCGTTTTCGCCGATCCATGTGCCGAGCGCGCGCACCGCGGTTTCCAGCGCGGGATCGCTGCCCGGCGTCGCCCCGAGATAGACCGTAATGTTCATGGATCAGCCTCTCCGCGCTTCCCGGAGCGGCCGGTCCCAATGCACCGTGCCGCCCGCTTGTTTCGCGAGCGCGTCGATATCTTCATGGAAGGTTTCCAAAAGAATTGCCTCTCGCTTTTTCGAACGCCTGCCCGGTGCTTCGTACAGCACGTCGGAATAATACGCGTCGTAGGAGACCGCAAAGTCGTTTTCGTCGATGTGCGGGAAGAACGTCACCGCCGCCTCGTAGCGCACCGTGCCGTTTTCCGAGGTTGCGATCAGCATGACCAGCGCCGCATGGCGGTGGATGCTGTTTGCGATGCAATCCGCCGCAAAATACTGTTCGTAAACGTTTACCGTAATCATAGGTTCCTCTCTTTCATGCGGCAGCGCCGCAATTCATGTCCTAAGGACAATTCACGACCGTAAGGTCAATTCACGCATCGCAGGCGCGGCTCATTCATCCGCGAAAGCGAACGCTTCCTGCGTGTCCGCCTCATCCCCCTTCGCTCACGCTGCGGCACCGTCCCCCCTAAGGGGAAGGCGTTCGGAAGCGCATGCCCCTACACGACTACCTCGTATGCGTCGCGTGTGCCGTAGTCGGATAACCGATACGGGCTTAAAATGCCGCGGTCGGTCACTACGCCGGTCACAAGCTCCGGCGGCGTGATATCGAATGCCGGATAATAGCCCTTGACGCCGTCGCGCGCGGTTTTGACCCCCATCGCCTCGAGCACGAACGCGGGATCGCGGAATTCGATCTTCACGTCGTCGACCTTCGGATGGACCGTATCCGGCACGCCGGTGACGTAATACGGAACCCCGAGGTGCTTTGCCGCGATCGCGATCTGAAACGTGCCGACCTTGTTGATGACATACCCGTCCATCGTGATCGCGTCCGCCGCCGAGGTGAACAGATCCACATGCTCGCGCTGCATCACAAACGCAGGCATGTTGTCCGTGATGACGGTCACGTCGAAGCCCATTTCATAGCACACCGTTGCGGTGAGCCGCGCGCCCTGAAAATACGGACGCGTTTCGGGGCAGAAGATGCGAAGGTTTTTCCCCCGCGCCCGGGCTTCACGCAGCATCATGCCGACGATCGTTTCCGCAAAGCATTGCGTGAGGATCGTGCCGTCGTCCGGGAACTTGTCCGCCAAATGCGTCGCGATCTTTGCGATCTTATTGTACCGGCTGTCGTTTGCCTCGATCGCGCGGCGTTTGATCGCCGCGTCGACCGGCTCGCCGCACTTCCACGCGCGTTCTGCCGCTTCGAGCATCGTCTCACAAACCCTCGCCATGCGCTTCGCGGTCGTGGGACGGGCATTTGAAATACGCTTTGCAGCGGCTTTCAGAAACGCGCGCTGTTTTTCTTCGCTTTCATTGCGGCATTCGAACGCCGCAAGCGCCATGCCCATTGCCGCCGCTGGATACGGTCCCGCGCTCTGCGTGACCATGTCCGTGATCGCCTGCGCCACCTCGCCATAGTGTCTGCACGTCACGAACGACACCGTGCGCGGATAACAGCGCCGGTCGAGAATGCGCACCGCGCCGTCCTCGTACCATGCGACGTTTTCATATTGCAGCATGAACGCAAGATCGTGATCTGGTCTTTCCATACCATCCTCCTGTTTTGATTATAAAGCCGAACCGCGCCTGTGTCCATTGCTTTTTTCAAAAGTTTTCTTGCACAATGCAACCTTTCCCCTTATAATGCAGTATACATGATGCACGGACATTGATCCGTCCCTGTTGATTGAATACGGAAAGGAAATAAAAGTTATGAAAAAGCTGATCGCAATTTTGCTTTGCACCCTGATGCTTGCGGCTGTTGTCGCCTGTGTGAAGACGGACAAGCCCGAAACGCCTGCAAATGTCGAAGAACCGACACCCGCAAGCGCGGATGAACCGGCGACCGAAGGCGAAACCGACATGCAGCCTGCCGTCCCGGTCATTCCCGGCGGATGGGCCGTTACGGAGGACGCTGCAATGACGGATGCGCTTCGCGCGATTTTTGAAAAGGGAGTGGAAGGACTTGTCGGCGTCGACTATGTACCGGTCGCGCTCCTCGGCACGCAGGTCGTGGCGGGAACCAACTACTGCTTCCTCGCGCAGGGAACGGCGGTCTATCCCGACGCCGCGCCGAAGTTTATGATCGTTTATCTCTATGAAGATCTTTCCGGCGCCGTTTCGCTGATGAAGATCGAAGACCTGCCGATCGTGGCCGGAGACGACGGAAAGCTGTCCGTCCCCGCCGATCCCGGAACGCTGATGGGCGGCTGGACGTACGCGGATTCGTTTGAAGTCACAGACGAGATGAAAGCGAACCTCCAGAAGGCGCTTTCCGGCATGGTCGGCGCAACGTATGAGCCGATCGCCAACCTCGGCACGCAGGTCGTTGCCGGGCTCAACCGCTGCCTGCTCTGCAAGGTCACGCCGATCGCGCCTGACGCCGTACCCCACTACGCGCTCGTTTACGTCTATGAGGATCTCGAAGGCGGCGCGGAGCTGAACAACGTCGTAGACTACGGCATTGACATGCCTCAGGACACGCCGGAAGCCGAACCGAACGCCGAAGTCGAATCGGCTGTCGAGGCGGAAGCCGAAGCCGCCGTTGAAGCAGAGACCGAAGCCGAGGCGGAAGCCGAAACCGCTGTCGAAGCCGAAGCCGCCGAAGGACCGATCGTTCTGCCGGAGCTGCCGAACGAGGACCCCGCGGGCACGGTTGCAGGCGGCTGGGCGGTTGCGGAAGACGCCGCATTGACCGATGAACAGAAGGCGCTTTTCCATAAAGCGCTCGAAGGGCTCGTCGGTGTCGACTATGAGCCGATCGCACTTTTAGGTGCGCAGGTCGTGGCGGGAACCAACTACTGCTTCCTCGCGCAGGCGAAGGTCGTCTATCCCGACGCACAGCCGAGCTATATGCTCGTGTACGTCTATGAGGACCTCGAGGGCAACGCCCGGATCATGAACTTTGCGGACATGCCGGTCGTTCCGAACGAATCCGGCTCCGCAGAACCGATCACCGCGGAGGAAACGCTCGCCGGCGGCTGGTTCTATACGGAATCGTACGAGATCACGCCGGAAATCGAAGCGAAGTTCGGCGAAGCGCTGAACAGCTACGGTTACCTTGCGGTCTATGTGCCGATCGCGAACCTCGCCGAGCAGATCGCGGCGGGAACGAACCGCTGCATCCTCGTCCGCTTCACCGAGCGCATCCCCGACGCGCAGCCGCAGTACAAGCTGGTCTACGTCAACGAAGCGCTTGAAGGCTCCTCCGAGATCACCGGCATGCTGGATTTCGATTTCGGTGCGCTCTGCACTTACGGCGCATAATCAATCGGGGATGGTAAGAAACCGTGATTCTGAACATTCCCTTCATCGGAGCCGTTATGAGAGAATTTGAGGAGTCAAAAAACAGATATATCTGAAAGCTGACTGCACTACAAAGCCGTTAACGCATACAGTATCGTAAAAATCGTCGGTACGTATGCGTTAACTTTTTTGTATGGAAACTTTACTTTCTAATGCGCGTCCGTTTATTCGGACTTGAACGACAAACGCCCCGCCGTTCGTTGCCGGCGGGGCATTTGCCAGGAGGGGGTTCATGAAAGGACCCGGTCGATATCAGACGGCGCGGGCATGGAGCGGATCGCGCCTTTTTTCGTGGTGACCAGATACGCCG
>CAMNHT010000145.1 GCA_946539625.1 uncultured Clostridia bacterium
CGACCGAGCTGCCATTGAGGAAACGATCGGAGATCGGATGTCGCCGAAAAGTCCGGATATTGATTACAATCCGAACGCGATCGGCTTGAGCTGTGAGAAGATCCTCGGAAAGCTGCGGTAAGCCGATAGGGGAGCGGCTGAGATGAACGAGGCGTTTTGCGCCTTTTCCGACAATCTGATCACGGAAGACCGGAACTGTTTTTCTTTTGTTCGGGAAACGATGCAATCGTCTTGCAATCTGAGCGCCGGTTTGATAGAATAGGACATATTTCGAAGGGATGGACAGAGATGAAACGGTTTGCTTTGCTTTTGCTTTGCGTGCTCCTTGCTGCCTGCGGCGTGCAGACTGCGCCTAAAACGGAAGCGCAGCCGGACGCGACGTCCGATCCGACGCCCCTGATAACGCCGACGACGGAGCCGGATGAGGTCGTTCTGGTTCAGAGCGAGACGCCGGAGCCTTCCGATGTACCTGTGCCGATTGAAACACCGACCGAATCGCCTGTACCGACGCCGGAACCGACGCCGGAACCGGAAATCATCACGGCAGAGCGCCTTGCATCCGGCGAATTTGACCGTTATTTTGACGACGCGGTTTTCGTTGGCGATTCCATTACAAAATCGTTCAGAAACTACGTGACCGAAAAGCGAGAATCCGACGGGCATTGTCTCGGCGACGCGCAATTTCTCGGTGTGATCAACATGAGCGCGATCCGCGCCGCCCGGGATCGGATCAACGACGACGGCATCAACTTCTTTTACCGCGGGAATACAGTGACCTTCAGCGAGGCGATCCGGGGGATCGGCGCAAAAAAAGTGTTCATCCTGTTCGGGGTGAACGAGCTTGTATGGTGCAAATGGGACAACGAGACGAACGCGTTCCGGAAGCTGATCGAGCTGGTCCGTGCCGTGGACCCGGACGCCGAGATCGTGATCCAGGCGCTGCTGCCGGTCACGACACGCTATTGCAGCAGGGAAGGAATCGAGATCGGCAAATGGAACAGCTACAACGATGTTCTGGAAGAACTGTGCGAAACCGACGGGGTCACATTCCTTTCGTTTGCCGGGCAGCTGATGGACAGCGAAGGATATCTGAATGAAGACCTTTCGAGCGACGGGCAGTATCACCTGAACGATCGCGGAAATGACATCTGGATCAGCGCGCTTCGTGAATACGCCGCGCGTCAGATGTATCCGGACGCGGTCTTTGACACACAGGAAGGAGATTGACATGAAACGGTTTGCCTGCATGCTTTTGATTGCGGCGCTGTTCTTTCTGTTCGGCTGCGGACAGGGAAACGGGACGGCAGGCGCGTCGAAGGAATACGGTGATGATTATGCGCAGCGCGTCGCCGACGCATGGAAAGAGAAGGGGTATCTCGATGAGATGGCGCGATATTCCGATACGGACCTTCTCGACTATTACGGAATCGACCTTTCCGCCTGCAAATGCGGCGCGGGCTTTTCGGACGCCGTAGGCTATACGACGGAAGCGGTCGTCGTCGTTGCGGACGGCGATGTTGCGGACGGGATCGAGTCGCTTCTCAATGAGCACGTCGCGTCGATGAAAGAGGTCTTCCGTTCCTATGATCCCGAAGCATACAAGATCGCGGAAAATGCCGTTATGCTGCGTGAGGGACAGTTGATCGTCATGATCGTTTCGCCCGACGCGCAGGCGATGCTCGATACGCTTCGCACGGTCGCTCCGTAAATGGTCTTTTCTTCACTGACATTTTTATTTGTATTTCTGCCGATCACGCTGATCGGCTATTATACGTTACCGAAAAAAGGGAAGATCGGCTTTTTGCTGTTTGCAAGCCTCGTGTTTTACGCCTGGGGCGAGCCGCTGTACGTGCTTCTGATGATCGGTTCGATCCTCTTAAACTGGCTGATCGGGCTTCTGATGGACAAGAGCACGCGGCACAAAAAAGCGTATTTGATCGCGTCGGTCGTGCTGAACCTTGCGCTGCTGTTCGTATTCAAGTATACGGGGCTTTTCTGGAACACGGTCAAAGGGCTTTTCTCCGCGCCGCTTTCCGAACGGACGGTTTCGATCCGTTTGCCGATCGGCATCTCGTTTTTCACATTTCAGATCATGTCCTACGTGATCGACCTGTACCGCGGCAAGACCGGGGTGCAAAGGAATCCCATCAAGTTCGGCGCATACGTGACGATGTTCCCGCAGCTGATCGCGGGTCCGATCGTGCGGTATGTCGATATCGAAGCGCAGCTCGATCATCCGGATCTTTCCGTGGATTCGATCGCGGACGGCGTGCGGCAGTTCGTTGCGGGCTTAGCAAAAAAGGTCCTTCTTGCAAACGCGTTGGGCGTGCTCTGGGCAAAGCTTTCCGCATCGCCCCAAAATAACGGCGTGCTCGGCGCGTGGATCGGGATCATCGCGTATTCATTTCAGATCTACTTTGACTTCTCCGGCTATTCCGACATGGCATGCGGGCTCGGGCGGATGCTCGGCTTCCGCTTTATGCAAAACTTCCGCTATCCCTATATCGCGGACAGCGTGACCGATTTCTGGCGGCGCTGGCACATTTCACTGTCCACGTGGTTCCGCGAATACGTGTACATTCCGCTCGGCGGCAACCGAAAGGGCTTACCCCGTCAGATCCTGAACCTTCTGATCGTGTGGGCACTCACCGGACTATGGCACGGCGCAAGCTGGAATTTCGTCGTGTGGGGCATGTATTACGGCGTGCTGCTGACGCTTGAAAAGCTGTTTTTCGGCAAAGTGCTTGAAAAGCTTCCGAAGGTTGTTCGCTGCCTTCTGACATTTCTGATCGCGTCGATCGGGTGGGGCGTCTTTTATTTCACTGATTTTTCCGCGCTGGGTGTCTACTTCGGATCGCTCGTCGGGATCAATAACGCCGGGCTTTTTACGGCTTCGTCCGCGGCATGGTGCCTTGGCTTTCTTCCGACGCTGCTGCTTGCCGCCGCTGCCGCAACGCCGCTCGGCGCAGTGATTGCAGAAAAAATGGATCGGTATCGCTGGTTCAGACCGGTGCGGCTCGCCGCCTGCATCGTGCTGTTTGTGCTCTGCATCGCCTCGCTCGCGTCGCAAAGCTATAATCCGTTCATCTATTTCCGGTTCTGAAAGGGGGCGTGAATGTGAAACGGGATCCTTGGAACATTCTGACCGTCGTGCTGTTTGCGCTTGCCCTGCTTTTGGTGCCGCTGCTGTTTCTGCTGCTGCCGTACCGCGGCTTTTCCGATACCGAACGCCGCTACCTTGCCGATCCGCCGAAGCTCTCGGAGCAAAAGGTTTCTGACTGGTCGTTCGACGATCAGACCGAGACCTTCCTTGCGGACCATCTGCCGATGCGCGACGCGCTGGTGTCGATCAACGCATACATGACGCTGTATACGGGACGGCAGGTGAGCGCGGACGTGTACTGCGATTCCGAGGGGTATCTTGTCGAAGCGCCGGTCGATTTCGACGAAAATGAGGTCGAAAAGCGGCTCAGCCGCATCGCAAAGCTCGGGGAAACGACGGGGCTTTTGCCGCGGCTTCTGATCGTGCCGTCGACGGGATACGTCCGGAGCGGAACGCTTCCGAAAACGCTTGCCGCGCTGTACCGCGACGGGGAGGTTCTCGAACAGATCCAAAAGGCACAGGGCGTTTCGCTTGTGCCGATCGCGGAGCGGTTCCGAAAGGAGGGTACGGCGTGGTTTTACCGCACCGATCACCACTGGACGGCGGACGGCGCATTCTCCGGGTACGAAGCGTACATGCGCGCCGCGGGGCATGAGCCGTTGAAAAGGGATGCGTTCGAACACCGGGAGATTGCGGGCTATTCCGGTTCGACCCGGTCGCGATCCGCTCTGTTGCTGCATCCGACCGATACGCTTACGGTCGAGGAACCGAAAAACTGTGAGTTGAGCGTTACGTTTTCGGACAAAGATGGCACGTATACGCGTTTGCTGTTCGAGGAGCACCTTTCGAAATACGACTGGTATCCGGTCTTTCTGGACGGCAACCATCCGGTCACGGTGATCGAAAACAAAAGCGCCGGACCGGACGCACCGGTGCTGCTGATCGTCAAGGATTCGTTCGGCAACACGCTTGCACCGTACCTCGTTCCGTCGTACAGAACGATCGTCATGGTCGACCCGCGCTACACAAAGCAAAGCGTGTCCTTTTTTATCACGGAATACGGCGCGGACGAGCTTTTGTTCTGCTATTCGATCGAACGAATCGCGACCGACGAAGCCCTCAAGCTTTTGAAATAGCGGTTGACATCCGGTACCGTTTGCGATACAATATCCCTTGCGTTGAAGGTGTTTTGTACCGTCCGAACGCAGTGAAAGAGAGCCTCCGCCGCGGCTGAAAGCGGGGGAACAGGGCACGGACGGGAAG
>CAMNHT010000146.1 GCA_946539625.1 uncultured Clostridia bacterium
CCCGCTTCAGAGCCGACAGCCGCGCCGACCGCGGTCCCCGCACGGCAGCCGGACGCGCAGACGGCTTCCTTTTCGTGGCTCACCGCACTTTTGGCGTTTTTCATCGGCGCGGCGACGACCGCCTTGCTCTTTATGCTGCTGGTCCTGCGTAAGCGCCGCTGAGCGCTGCTCGCTTTACGCGCCTGCCGCGCCCGCGCCGCAGTTTTTCCCGTCGATTCTTGTGCTTTTATGTTGTTTTGCGTCGGCGTTTATGCTATACTGAATTGGTATGGCGTGTTCGCAAAGCGTCGGATCGACGCTTTCGTCCGTGCGTTCGCGCCGAAAACGGTTCACGCGACCTAAGGAGATCTCCGCATGAAACGCATTTTGCTTGTTATTTCTCTTGCAGCGGCGCTGTTTATCACTGCATGCAACGGCAGTTCACAGAATACCGAACCGGTTTCGGAAACGCCCGAAGCGCCTGTATCGACCGACGCTCCCGCAATCGTTGAAGAAGTGCAGGTGGCGGCGGTCACCATGACGCCGCTTCCGACGCTGCCGCCGACTCCCTCTCCTACGCCGACCCCGACGCCGACCCCGACGCCGACTCCATCGCCGACCCCGACGCCGGAAGGTCTGATCGGCGGAAAGTATCCCGTGTTTTCCTACGAGGATGAGCCGATCCGTACCGAATCGGAGTATCGCAGCGACAAGCTGTCCATCACGGTGACCCGGCATACCGACAATCCGTACAACAGCAGCAAGCTGGTATACCACGTCGCCGATATTTATTTGCAGGACCTTTCCTCCCTCCGTACGGAGGCGGCGGACGGATTCCCGAACACGGGCCATTTACCTATGGAAAAGCTCGCTTCGCGGGTCAACGCGCTTGTCGCGATCAACGGAGACTATTACTACGGAGACAGCAGCAACAGGACCCTGATCGTTCGCAACGGGATCGCGTACCGGAAGACGGTGGAAAAAGGATGGCGTGAATCCTGTATTCTGTATCGAGACGGAACGGTAGAGGTATTCAAGGCAAAGGAGCTTGATCCCGGCACGATCGACTTTGAAAATGTCTGGCAGGCCTGGCAGTTCGGACCGTATCTGATCGAAAAGGACGGATCTGCGCGTACCGAATTCAGCAAGGAGCGGAACTATCCTGCCAATCCGCGTACCGTTTTCGGATATTACGAACCGGGGCATTACTGTTTCGTTGTCGTCGAGGGACGCACCTCCGATTCCGCCGGATTGAATCTGCCCGATCTCGCGAAGCTCATGGCGGATCTCGGATGTACACAGGCATTCAATTTTGACGGCGGCGACACGTCGGTCCTGTACTGGAACGGCAGAAACGAAAGTGCTTCATCCGGTCACCGCAATCAGGTAGACATCCTGTATCTGGTGGAACCGGTTGGCGACGCAGATGTGCTTTCCGGTTCGGTCGACTATGTGCCGGAACCGTAACGGATCCCGATTCCGTTCTTAATCGCATGTATCTATCGCGTTCACGAGGTAATGAATATGAAAAAAACCAAGCTCATTCTTTCGATCATCGGTCTGACGATCATCCTGGCACTGTTGTGTCCGACATTTGCATCAGCGGAGAACGATCAAAAGAACGCTGCAGATCTCAGTCGTCATATTCAGATCGAACAAAGCGGGCACGTCAAGGCGCGCACCGAGCTGATTGACGATAATCTCACTGAAACGATCCAATACGCGCCGTTTGAAACCATCCGCCTTTCCTGGCCGAACGCGCCGACACAGCCCGCTGCCCTCTGCATTCAATGGGGCGTTTTGCCGGACCATGTACAGATCCGGCAGACGAACGCGAAGGGTGAGATCGTATCCGACGAGTATGCCGAGGTCGTCTGGGACGCGATCATCCCCCTCTCTTCCGAAACGACCGGCGTAACGATCATGGCAAACACGTCCGGCATGGACCTTGCGCGGCTTGCGCTGTTCTCCGAAGGCGCGTTGCCTTTGCCTTTCTATGACTGGCAGGATGTGCCGCAGGGACTGGATTATCTGGTCATCGCCACACACCCGGACGACGATGTGCTCTTTATGGGCGGCGTCGTCCCGATCTACGGCACGGAACGCGGGTACGTCGGAACGGTCGCATACGTTGCAAATCCTTCAAGAAAGCGTGTCAATGAGGCGTCGCTTGCCCTGATCGAGATGGGCGCGAAGTATCGCCCGCTGTTTCTCGGATTCCAGGACATCCGCGAAGTGACAAAGGAATACTATATCAACCGATTCCTGGAGGAGACCGTGACGCTTGCAATCGTCCGCCTGCTTCGGGAATACCGACCGCTCGTCGTCTTTTCGCACGGGTTGGACGGCGAATACGGTCACTGGCAGCACAAGATCGTCGCAGCGTCGGTCACAAACGCCGTTCACCTCTGCGCCGATCCGGCGTACGATCCGGTCTCCCTCGCGCAATTCGGCACATGGGAGGTCAAAAAGTGCTATCTGCATCAGTATGAGGAGAACCCGCTCGTGATGGATATCCGTACGCCGCTGCAGTCACTCAGCGGGCGCAACGCGCTTGAGGTTGCGCAGGCCGCATACAAAAAGCATACTTCGCAACAGGGCGGTCGACACTTCGTCCAGTCGGAAACGGATCGGAATCCGATGAATCAATTCGGAATGATCTACGGTACCGTCGAAGCCGGCGACGACGTGTTCGATAACATCGATCCGACGCTGTTTGCCTCATATACGCCGCCGCCCGCAACGCCGGAACCCACGCCGGAGCCCACGCCCGAACCGACCGAGGAGCCCACGATCGAACCGACGGAAGCACCGACGCCCGAGCCGTCGGAGCCCCCCATGTCGGAACCCACCCCCGCACCGACGGACGACGTGTCTCCCGTGTCTTGCGAGCCGCAGCCGACGACCGACCCGCAAAAAACCGCCGGCACGGAACCGACGGCGGAACACTGGATCGTTCCAGCTCTGTTCGCGCTGCTCGGTCTTGCAGTCGTTTTCATCTGCATCCTGCTGATCCTGCGCCGCAGAAACCAGCATTGACAATGATCCGAAAACTGTACAATGTGCGACAAAGGGAAGGAGCATGCTCCTTCCCTTTCCTTTTTCGATTCGGTTCCGATCGCGTTATTTTGCAATGAATTTCTTGTACAGCCAGACGACCAGGCACGAACCTACGATCGACAGAATGATGCCGAAGAGCCAGCCGCCGCCAACCGGAATCAGGCTGCCGAGCAGGCCGCCCACGACGCCGCCGATCAGCCCGACGACGACGTAAAACCACCATTTTTTGCCGCTAACCTTCATGATCTTGCTTGCAGCGAAGCCGCAGAGTCCGCCGATCACGAGTTCAACGAGGATTTTCCAAAGCCACTCCATTTTTAGTCTCCTTTCCTGCTGT
This sequence comes from uncultured Clostridia bacterium, assembly GCA_946539625.1. The sequence continues at coordinate 3,377 of CAMNHT010000146.1, forward strand.
TTCAGCGCATACAGTATATCACAACAGGATCCGCAAATAAAGCCGTCTGTGGGATCTTTTTTCAGGTCTTTCCGCCCGGGCCCATAGGAGACGTCCCCGATAAAAAGGAACGGCGTCGTTGCCGTTCCCGATAAAAAGTTTCTCTTTGTATGAATTTCAGTCGTCATTCGTTCGAATGCAGTTTTTCCTGACATTCGTCGCACAGGATGATCCAATCCTCCGTGGTGGCGGAGTCGGCGGGGATCTTGATCTCCTTGCCGCAGCCGTCGCAGTGCACGATCTTCTTTGCACAGCCGAGCATCAGCAGTGCGAGAACTGCAAGCACGATCCACCGAAATGCGTTTTTCTTCATCGTTCGTTTCCATTGAAGTACCGCGTCAGCGCGGGTACTTCTTTCTCCTTTCCCGATATTGATCAATCAATGCTCTTTTACGCTTCGAGGTAACGCAGCAAAGGACTCGCGTCGACGCCCTCCTGCGTCTTCAAAAAGTCACAGAGCGCCGCGGCAATCTTACGTACGCCGCCCGGGCTGTCGCTTTCAATATTCAGCGGCAGGACGGGATCGTGCAGGCTCAGCCGCAGTAAAAACCATCCGTTCCCGTGCGCGTCGTCCAAAGCAAAACGTACGCCCTCACGGTTGTCCGGCGCTTCGGTCCATCCATCCTGCGCCCGCGCAAAGCGTAAAATCGCATCCAGAACGCTTTGTCCGCATGACTTAAAATCGGGCTCCGTGATCTTCAGGCGGAACTCCCGGCTCTCCACGGGCTCCCCGAGCCCCGCGATCAGCGATTCGAGGTCGCGCCCGCAGGCAAGCTCCATCAGAAGCTTGACGATGAGATACGCCCCGTCGTCCAGGAACCGGTTTTCCTTCAGCGCCGCGTGCCCGGAGGTCTCCATGGCAAGCTGACAGTCCGTGCCCTCCGCGTTCAGGCGGATCGCCTCATTGATGACGTTCCGATACCCGCGGCGGTAGCG
>CAMNHT010000147.1 GCA_946539625.1 uncultured Clostridia bacterium
CCGGTCAGCAGCATGTCCGGTTTCGTTTCGATTCTGTAATCCATCATGCTTCCTCCTTCAAAATGCAGATTGATCGTCAGGGGAGAAAACGACCTGAGCTTTGCGCCGTCCATGCGCGCCCGGGACGGCGTTATCCCATGGAATCTCTGGAATGCTCTTGCAAAGCTGTCGGGGCTGTCATAGCCGTATTTGTATGCAACGTCGATGACCCTCGCCTTTCCCTCCGCAAGCTCCGCGCCTGCAGCGGATAACCGTCTGTTCCGAACGTACTCCCCGAGCGTATATCCGCATAGGATACTGAATACGCGCTGAAAGTGAAACGAGGAATAAAAACTTTCCCCCGCAATGTTTTCCGTGTCCAGATCATCGGTCAAATGCGTTTCGATATAATCGATTGCCTTCTGTATTGCTTCGATCCATTCCATATCCGTTTCCTCCTGACGTGATCATCATACACGGTTTTTGCTAAGCTGTCCCGACTTATTCTGCGGTCGTCTGTCGGCTCTGTAAAACGATCCCGAGGCTTCCCCCGGGATCGTTTCATTTCAGAGGCTTCCCCCCTTGGTGGGGAAGCTGTCACCGCAGGTGACTGATGAGGGGGACAAGGAAACCTCATCCACCGCAAGCGGTCCCCCTTCCCCATGCTGTAGCAGGGGAAGGCATTATAACGCTCATTCTAAATTTTCCTTTGAAACAGGAATATAAACCATCTGCAATGGAATTATCCGCTTGTATTTCTCGCTCAAATCTTTGTAATACTTCAAAACAAGATCAACCAGTTCCGTTCCATTAATCCCGCGAATGATAGGTGTGCTGCGAAGATATGCCTTCGCATTCTTCGTATAATCCGAAAGCGTGACAAACAGGCCGTAATCGCCTTCACGCATAGCACCTTTCAGAGATTGGATGGTCGTCTCTTTAATCTCGCCATCCTGACTCTTAACCTGTACCAAAATACGCGGCGGCAATTCATCCTTGTACGCTGTGATATCGATCCCACTGTCTCCGCCGTGCGGCGATACCGTTGTACGATACCCCATCGCCCGTAAAAGATCCGCTACAAATTCTTCCAAATCATAGCCTTTTAATTGCCGACTTAGCTCTTTTAGGATAAAGTCTTTGGTGTTCTCAATTATGAGCTCGGCTGTTGCCTCTACCACCTCTTTTTCATCCTCAATACGGGGTTTTCTAAATCCTTTATCAAGCGCAGCAAGAAATTCATCCGCATAGTTCTTTACCATGAAAAACGATTGTGCTGCCCCAATTTCATATAGTGCGCCTTGTGAAAAATAGGTCCGTGGAAACTGTTTCAGCCATTTGACTTTGTGCGTTTGTACATATTCCGGCTGCGTAGCATCATACTGGTATTCACCTTCGATAATACCGATATTTACCTGTCGATCGCTCTTTGATGGGTATACCACATAATCGTCGATTTGTACTTCGTTGCAAAATCTGTATAGCATACCCGCCCCGTTTGCGACGCTTCCCTTCTTTGCATCCTTATATACTTCCGCATACCGTTTTTTGAACGCTTCGCGGTCTGAACCGAGAATACTCAAGTCACCCATATCTTTCCATCCGATTGCAATGATGTTTTCCTTTCGGAACAGAACATCATCCCTGCAATGAATCCCCCAGACACGGATTTCTTCCTTTTTTACGTTCAAATCTCCCATCGTACACTTCATTATTCCCTTTTCGTCGCTTATCCTTACAATAAAAGCACGCCCCGAGGAGAGCATCCCCGGGACGTATTGTTTTGATTATTTCGCCGCTTTCGCTGCGCGGATGGATTCGATCAGCTCCGGAACAACCTTGAAGAGGTCGCCCACGATGCCGTAGTCCGCACACTCGAAGATCGGGGCCGTTTCGTTCTTGTTGACCGCAATGATGCATTCGGATTCCTGCATGCCCGCCTTGTGCTGGATCGCGCCGGAAATGCCGAGCGCGACGTAGACCTTCGGATGGACGGTCTTGCCAGTCTGGCCGACCTGGTGATCCGCACCGATCCAGCCGGCGTCCACGCACGCGCGGGAAGCGCCGACCACGCCGCCGAGCTCGTTTGCAAGCTCCTCGGCAAGAGCGAGACCCTTCTCGACGTCCTTCGAAATACCGCGACCGACCGAGACGATATAGTCCGCGCCGATCAGATCGACGAGTTTCTTTGCCGCCTTGACGACCTCGACCACCTCGGTCTTGATGTCTTCCGGCTTCAGATCGAATTCCGGATGGAGGATCTCAGCCGTTCTCGGATTCTCGCGCTTCTTCATAACGCCGGGACGCACCGTCGCCATCGCGGGACGGAAGCGCGGGCAGATGATCGACGCCATGAGGTGACCGCCGAATGCCGGACGGGTCATCTTGAGATCGCGCGCCACGGAATGATCCGCGCCCGCGAGCCGTACGCTCTTGGTGCGCTCGATGCGATCCTCGGGAAGTGTGGACGCTTCTCTGAGGAACTGCTGATAGTTATTGAGGTCGATGTCCAAATGCGTGCAGTCCGCGCAAAGACCGGTGTGCAGACGAGCTGCGCAGCGCGGCGCGAGGTCGCGTCCGATCGTAGATGCGCCGAACAGGAGAATTTCGGGTTTGAATTCTTCGACCGCGTCGGTGATGACCTTGGTATACGCGTCGGTGGTGAACGTCGCAAGAAGCGGGCTGTTATAGACATAGACCTTGTCCGCGCCGTAGGTGCCGAGTTCTCTCGCAATGCCGTCGACATTGTCGCCGAGCAGGATGCCGCAAAGCTCCACGCCGAGCTCGTCGGCAAGCTTGCGTCCCTCGGAGATGAGTTCGAAGGTGGTCGGCATCATAACGCCTTCGCGCTGTTCGCAGAAGACCCAAACGTTCTTGAAGGCTTCGATTTCGCTGCTGTTAAACATGATTCCGTTCCCCCTTCCTTTAGATGATGTGCTTCGCGGCAAGGATGCCCGCGAGCTTGTCGGTCGTTTCTTTTCCGTCGCCCGGAAGCATCTGTCCCGCGCCTTTTTGCGGCGGTGTGAACGACGTCAGAATGTTCGTCGGCGAGCCCAGAAGACCGATCGTGGACTTGTCGATCAGCGGATGATCCTTTAAGGTGTCATAGGTCATGACCGTGACGTCCTTCTGATAGCATTCGAAGATGCCGCCGATGTTCATATAACGCGGCTGGTTCAATTCCTTGATGCAGGTGATCATACAGGGCGTTTTGACCTTGACCGTCATATAGCCGTCCTCCAGGATGCGCTTGACGGTCAGCGTATTGCCGTCCTTTTTGATCTCGCCCGCGTAGGTGACCTGCGGCAGATGCAGCTTTTCCGCGATCTGCGGACCGACCTGCGCGGTGTCGCCGTCGATCGCCTGACGTCCCGCAAGGATAATGTCCTCTGCTTCGACGCCGTAGGTGTCGATCGCCGCCGCAATGATCTGGCTCGTGGCGTACGTATCGGAGCCGCCGAACTCGCGCGCGGTGATAAGTACGCCCTCGTCCACGCCCATTGCCATGAGTTCGCGGAGCATGCCCTCTGCGGGCGGCGGTCCCATTGTGAACGCCACGACTTTGCAGCCGAGTTCATCCTTCAACGTCAGCGCCGCTTCGACCGCGTTCATATCGTCGGGGTTGATGATGGTCTGCATGGACGCGCGGTCCAGCGTGCCGTCCGGGTTGACGGCGACCGTGCCGGAGGTATCGGGAACCTGCTTTACGGTAACAAAAATCTTCATGTTCTCTGCCCTCCTTTACTTCACGCCGAGGTTTGCCGCGATGACCATGCGCTGGACCTCGCTCGTGCCCTCGTAGATCTCGGTGATCTTCGCGTCGCGCATCATGCGCTCCACGGGATATTCACGGGTGTAGCCGTAGCCGCCGAAGAGCTGCACGGCTCTGCGCGTCACGTCGGACGCGGCTTCCGCGGCAAACAGCTTTGCCATGGCCGCTTCCATGCTGCAGCGCTCATGCGCCTGCTTTTTCAGTGCGGCGTTGTACACAAGGAACTGTGCCGCCTGCATGCGGGTGTGCATATCGGCAAGCTGGAACTGCGTGTTCTGGAACGCGGAAATGCGCTTTTTGAACTGGACGCGCTCGCTTGTATATTTGATTGCTTCCAGAATTGCGCCTTCGCCGATGCCCAGCGCCTGCGCCGCAATACCGATACGGCCGCCGTCAAGCGTTGCCATGGCGATCTTGAAGCCCGCGCCCTCTTTGCCTAAGAGGTTCTCCTTCGGAACGATGCAGTCCTCGAAGATCAGATCGCAGGTCGAGCTGCCGCGAATGCCCATCTTCTTCTCATGCTTGCCCTGCGAGAAGCCCTTAAAGCCCTTTTCCACGATGAACGCGGAAATGCCGCGATTGCCCATCT
>CAMNHT010000148.1 GCA_946539625.1 uncultured Clostridia bacterium
GGGTTGCCTTGCCGCCCTTGAAATCGAGCGCCGGGGAGGATTCGATCGTGATCATCGAGGTCAGATCGCCTGCGGAGACGCCTTCGAGCACATCAATGCTCTGTCCCGCTTCCACGGTCAGGTCGTGTACGCCCGTGATTTCGGGCTTGCTGCCGCCTTCCGCAGACGGCTTTTCGGTGTTGCCGCCACATGCCGCAAACGAAGCAAGCATCAGAACGGACAAGAGAATTGCCAATACTTTTTTCATAGTTTGTTCCTCCGATTACTGATTCAGGAAACGATCATACGCATCCTGATAAACCTTCTGGATCGCGCCGATATTGCACTTGCCCTGAAGATCCTTCTGGAATGCATCCCACTGTGCATCGCTGACGCCGCCGCCCATCAGCCATTTGATGAGGTTGGTGCGGATGTAGTCGTTCAGGTTCGTCTCATAGTTGCTGAGTGTGTTCAGCTCGTCGAGCGTAAACTGGAGGTTCGGGCAGGGTCTCACGCCTTCCGGCATGAACGGCGTTGCGAACGCGGTCAGGCGCTCAAGACGCAGCTTGGCGCGCGGCTCCATGTTGACGACGTTGTTCCAAGCGTAGTCGGACAGGTAGATGATGCCCAGCGGCGCGTTCTGCAGACGCAGCTCGTCCGCGGTCATGCCTTCGGGCAGCGCTTTCTGCACGAGCATGCCGTTCGCGTCGCGTTCTTCCTCATAGACGATGCCGATCGGGCCGTAGTTGATCTGTGCGGAAACGACCGGATCATAGTAACGGTCGAAGTATGCAAGCAGAACTTCCACATTCGGGCAGTCCGCAAAGACGACGACTTCGCCCGCGCCGACTTCGGGGTTGTTCGAGATGCAGAGCGTCTGATCGCCGTGCGGTCCGATCAGCGGGTCGCAGACAATGTAGTTCTCGGGGTTCGAAACGACCGTCTCGCTCTCCCACCAATAGAACGCGCCGTAGGTTTCAAGGCCCTTGCCGTTTGCGAGGAAGTTGTCCTGCGACTGTTCAAAGGAGACCTTGTCGATGAGGTTCTCGGAGACCCAGTTTGCAAGGAAGTTGGTCGCTTCCTTGAAGCGGTCGTCCTCTACCGTGTAAGTCACTTTGTTGTCGATGATGATGCGGTGTTCGAGGTTGTCGTTCAGGCCGAACATACCGTACAGGTCGCACTGGTTGCCCTGCCAGTTGTTGTAGACAAAGCTCAAAGGACGCTCATCGCCCGCATTGCCGTTGCCGTTCATATCGTTGTCGCGGAAGTAGGTAAGCATTGCCTCCATCTGCTCGCAGGTCAGGTTCAGACCGTCCTTGAGGTCCGCAGCCGTGACACCGGAAACCGCGCCCGCTTCGATTGCGGCTGCAGCCCAGTTTTTATTGAGGAACAGGATGTTCGGATTCTGCAGAAGTCCCATTTCCTCGACGCGCGGCAGGGAATAGATCTTGCCGTCCTCTACGTTGATGAGCTGTGCCTTGATGTCGGGACGCTCTTCGAGGATCTTGGAGAAGTTCGGCATGTATTCGAGATAGTCGCTGATCGGAAGCAGGACCTTGCGCTTGGCGTACTTGATGATTTCGCCTGCGCCCATGCCGGCGTGGTAGATCGCGTCGGGACGGTTGTCCGCGTTGCCGAAGATCAGGTTCTTCTGCTGCGAATACACCGATTCGGAAACATTCTCCCAGGTGACGAATACATTGGTGCTCTCATAAAGATCCTGCATGATCTTCATGTCGTTGTAATCGAGCGCCGAAGCATTCTTGGAAGAATAGATGCTGAAAGACAGTTCCTGTGCGCCCTTCTCGTTGAGGATCGGGGCATTCGTGTCGGTCCACTGGAAGCCATATTCTTCGACCAGTTTCTCGACGCCGGCACTCTCCTGCTTGTTGCCGGATTTTCCGCTGCCGCCGCAGGCGATCGCGGATAACGCGAACAGCAATGCGAGCACCAATGCGATTCTTTTTTTCATGTTGCTTTCCTCCTGTTGATTTTTGATTATCCTTTCAGGGAGCCGATCATGACGCCCTGCGCAAAGTATTTCTGCACGAACGGGTAGAGCAGCAGGACCGGTACGCTCGATACGATGACCGAAACGTACTTCAGCTGGTTTGCAAGACGATACTGCTGCAGGATCGTTTCGCCGCTGCCGCCGACGGTGCTTTCCGAGGCGATCAGGATCTCCTTCAGAACGAGCTGCAGCGGGTACAGGTTTTCGTTCTGCAAGAAGATCATGGCGTTGAAGTAGCTGTTCCACTGACCGACCGCATAGTAGAGCGCCATAACCGCGATGATCGCTTTCGAAAGCGGAAGGACGATTTCGCCGAAGATGCGGAATGAGCCCGCGCCGTCGATCTTTGCCGCTTCTATCAAGCTGGTTGGGATGCTCGATTCGAAGAACGTTTTGGTCATGAACAGGTTCCACACCGACAGGATCGACGGGAGCACGATCGCCCAGATCGTATTGACAAGGCCGAGGCTCGACATGACGTTGTAGAACGGGATCAGACCGCCGCCGAAGAACATCGGGATGATGAAGTAGATCATCAAAACCCGCTTGCCGGGCAGCGTATTGCGGCTCAGCGCCCATCCGGCGGGAACCGTGACGATCAGCGAGAGGATGACGGTCAACGCCGTGTAGATGATCGTGTTGCGATAGCCGAGCCACACGTCTTTGCGTTCCATGATCTTCGCGAATCCTTCAAAGTTCAGGTTGACCGGATAGAGGAAGACCTTGCCGCCGAGCACCGCGTCCGGATCGGAGATCGCGGCGATGACGATGAAGTACAGCGGATAGAGAACGATCAGAGCGAGGATGCCCAGAACGATCGCGTTGATCGTGTAGAACACCTTGTCGCCGGTCGTGTCGCGCAATGCCATTCTCGGTTTAACTTGTTTTGCCATATCGTCCCCTCCTTACCACAGCGAGTTCTCGCTAAAGCGCTTCGAGGTCGTATTGGCGATGATCAGCAATACGACATTGATAATCGAGTTGAACAAACCGATCGCCGTTGCGTATGCCTGATCCGGCACGCCGGTCAGACCGCGCTTATAGACGTAGGTCGAAATGAGTTCCGAAACCTGCAGGTTGCCGTCGGTCTGCATCAGCAGGGCCTTTTCGTAACCGACGCCCATCAGACCGCCGATCGACATGATCAGCATGACGGAAATCATCGGCATGATGGCGGGCAGATCGACGTGGATCACGCGCTGGAATCTCGTTGCGCCGTCGAGGATCGCCGCTTCATGCTGCTGCGGGTCGACGTTGGACAGCGCTGCGATGTAGATGATCGCGCTCCAGCCGAAGTCCTGCCAGTTGCTCGAAAGGATGTACATCGGGCGGAACGCGCTGCTTTCGAGGAAGTACGAATAGCGTTCGCCGCCGAGGCTTGCCGCGAGGTTGTTGACGAGACCGTAACGGCCGAAGAACAGCGTCAGCATACCGACCAATACGACGAGCGAGATGAAGTGCGGGCCGTTGAAGATCGTCTGCAGCACCTTCGCCGTCTTTTTGCCCTTCATGGCGTTGAGCATCAGGGAAACGATGATCGGCAGCGGGAAACCGATGATGAAACCGATGATACAGATCAGGAACGTGTTCTTCATCAGCGGCCAGAACATCGGATCGGAGAAGAACCGTTCAAAGTTCTGGAACCCGATCCAGATCGTCGAGTCGGACAGGATCTTGTCGCCGGGCATGAAGTCCTGGAACGCGATCAGAACGCCGTAGATCGGCAGGTAGTTAAAGAGGAATACGACGATAACCGCCGGCAAAACCATCAGGAAGTACGGCGCGTTTTCCTTCAGCGAAAGGATGCGCTGTTCCTTGGTTCTCTTTTTCTTGACGCGCGGCGCCCGTTCTTTTACGGCGCGCTTCGCGGGATTGGCTGCTTCCATAGTGTCCTCCTTCTCAGAAATCGTAACGCTTGCAGACCGGGGAGTTGTTCTCTGCGGACTCTGCATCGTACCAGATCAGATTGTTTCCGGATTCTTTGTCAAACAGCTGGATAAGTTCGGGTTTGGTCGTGAACGCGACGGTGCGTCCCATGGAAACGTCGGTGGCAAGATCGTAGGTCGGGATCAGCATGACCACTTCATCCTCGTTGCTGCGCGCATGAATGTTGTACTCGCTGCCCATCATTTCGGAAACCTCGATGGTCGCCTTGAGCTCGCCTTCGCCGACCGTGATGTGCTGCGGACGAATGCCCGCTACGATCTCCTGCGTCTCAACGCCGTTCTGCTTCAATGCCTTCTGCTGGAAATCGC
>CAMNHT010000149.1 GCA_946539625.1 uncultured Clostridia bacterium
TCCTCGATGAGCTCGTCGCGTTCCATGCGCAGGATCAGGTAGCGCGCGTTGTTGTGGCTGGTGATGTACGTCGGATCGCCTGAAAGCAGATAGCCGACGATCTGATTGACCGGGTCATAGCCTTTTTCGCGCATGGCGGAATAGGCGGTCATCAGCACTTCCTCTGCCGTCTTGACGTCTCTCGGTACGGTGAATTGAATGGTATCGCCTTTGTTTTCCATAGCATATTCCTCCATATATTATTATACCGTACTGTTTTCCGATTTGTAAACCCAAATTACGGAAAATCACACTTTTTTTGCAATGTGCATATCATGCAGAAAAAAACGAGGAGGAACCAATGAAACGAACGATCCTGATCGTGCTTGCCGCACTTTTGATGCTGCTTCCGCTTGCATGCCATGAGGCGGAAAAGGAAACCGTCACGCTGGAGCTGCACGAGGTGACGCGCTCGGTCTTTTACGCGCCGCAGTACATTGCCATGTCGCTGGGCTTTTTTGAGGAGGAAGGACTGCATGTGGAGATCACGACCTCCGGCGGCAGTGAAAAGGCGATGACCGCGCTTTTGTCCGGCGACGCCGACCTGTGCCTTGCAGGTCCCGAAACGGGCGTTTATGTCATGAACGAAGGCAAGGAGGACCATCCGGTGATCGTGGGACAGCTCACGAAGCGCGACGGATCGTTTCTGATCGCGCGGGAGCCCGCCGATCCGTTTTCCTGGGAGGATCTCAAGGGCAAAACCATCATCGGCGGCAGAAAGGGCGGTATGCCGATCATGACGCTCCGCTGGGTCATGGCACAAAACGGGCTCGTTGACGGCGAAAACTGCACGATCATCGACTCGATCCAGTTCAACCTGATGGCAGGCGCGTTCGAGGGCGGCGAAGGCGATTACGTGACGCTGTTCGAGCCGACCGCGACAGAGTTTCAGAACGCGGGCAAGGGCTATATCGTAGCAAACATCGGACTTGAATCCGGCGAAGTGCCCTACACCTGTTACTTTGCTTCGCAGAAAATGATCGAAAGCCATCCGGAGCGCATCGAAGCGTTCCTTCGCGCGATCTACAAGGCACAACAGTGGATCGAGACCGCAAGCGACGAGGACGCGGCAAAGGCAATGCAGCCGTACTTCCCCGACGCGTCCCTCGAAAGTCTGATGACGGTCGTGAAATCCTATCGCGAGACGGACTCGTGGAAGAAGGATCCCGTTATGCAGGAAGCGGACTATGAGCGGCTTCTGACAGTCATCGACTTCAACGGCGAGCTCACGGGGCGCCCCGATTTCAACGAACTCGTCAACAACGCCTTTGCAAAGAAGGTCGCGGGAAAATAAAAAGCGGGGTGCCCGGGAGGGCGCCCCCTACTTATACCTGATGTGTCATTCTGAGGCGAAGCCGAAGAATCTTTAAGATCCTTCGTCACTGTGTTCCTCAGGATGACAAAACTGTAAATCCGTCAAATCCGGCGACATGTGCGGCGAATTTGACTCCTTTCAGCCTGCGCCGCCCGGTGGATCCCGATCCATAGGCGCGGGCTGCAAACTCGCCGAAATCCTGATTTCGGCGAAACGCGAAGCGTTATTTCGCGTCGTCTAATTTTCCCGTATACAGCGCGTGCTCGATCCAGATGCGCATGCCGCGGATGCCGCGGTCGAGCGCGGCGAGCTTTTCGAGGATGACGTCGAACTGCTTCCGCTCAAAGTCATTGACGCGTCCGTCGACGGAGATGTCGATCAGGTTGTCCCGCTCCAGCTCCATTGCGTGCAGCGCGGAGAGAAGCTCCACTGTGAGCTGCGGCAGCTCCTTGAGCACCGCTCTCTCCACATATTTCATGCCGATCGGGCACTCATGCGTGCAGTAATAATTGGAAAGCTCCGGGTTCTCGTACCCCTGCTCCATCGCAAGGACCTCGTCCGGGTGCGGCGCGCTCTTGCCGCTCTCGATCTTTTCGATGCGATCCGCGGATACAAAGCCCAAAAGCTCCTCTGCCGCCTCGCGGGAAAGGTCCATGATCTCGCGGCTTTGCTGATAAATGTTTTTATTCTCCTTGGTTGACCGTCTTCCCATCGTGATCCCTCCGTTCCTTTTTGTACCTACAGTATACACCGTGCGCGCGCATATGTGAAGCAAAAACATGCGGAATAGAGCAGATTATTTCGCACCCGCACTGCAAATAGCGATTGCCGTTTGCAGACGGCTTCCCTTTCGGATACGCCTTGAAAAGGGTATGATGAATCCGTAAACAAGAGGCGGACAAAACCGCCGGATCCCAAAGGACTGAGGCATGAAAGGAGTGAGCATTATGGGATTCTTTGCACAGCACACCGGTCTTCTGATCGGACTGATCGTCGCAGCGGTCGCCGCGGTGATCGCGATCATCGTAAGCGGGTACGTCAAGGCGCCCCCGGACAAGGCATACATCATTTCCGGCATCAAGAAGACGCCGAAGATCCTGATCGGACGCGCGGGGATCAAGCTTCCCTTTCTGGAAAGAAAGGACACGCTGGTCCTAAAGCAGATCAGTATCGACATCAAGACGAACGGCTACGTGCCGACGCTCGACTTCATCGGCGTGGACATTGACGCGGTCGCGAAGGTGCGGCTGAAGACCGACCCGGAAGGCATCAAGATCGCGATGAAAAACTTCCTGAACATGTCGGAGGAAGCGATCACAAAAGCGCTGACCGACTCGCTGCAGGGCAACATGCGTGAGATCATCGGCACGGTAAAGCTCAAGGAGCTGAACACGGACCGCAAGAAGTTCGGCGACGAGGTACAGCAGAAGGCGCAGACCGATATGAACGCGCTGGGTGTGGAAATCATCTCCTGCAACATCCAGAAGATCGAGGATGAAAAGGGTCTGATCGTTGCCCTCGGTCAGGACAACATGTCGCAGATCCAGAAGGATGCTTCGATCGCCAAGGCGCAGGCAGAGCGCGACGTTGCGATCGCCGAGGCCGAAGCGCGCCGGATGGCAAACGAAGCGCAGGTTGCGGCGCAGACCGAGATCGCGTCCCGGCAGAACGAGCTCCGGATCCGCGAAGCAGAGCTGAAACGTGCGTCGGATCTCAAGCAGGCGGAAGCTGATGCGGCATATGAGATCCAGCAGCAGGAGCAGCGCAAGACCATCGAGGTCGCCACCGCGAACGCGAACATTGCGCGGCAGGAACGCGAGATCGAGCTCAAAAAGAAGGGCGTCGAAGTCACCGAACAGACGCTTGAAGCGGAGATCAAAAAGAAGGCGGAAGCCGAGAAGTTCGCCCGTCAGCAGAAGGCGGAAGCGGAGCTCTTTGAACGGCAGCGCAAGGCGGAGGCCGAAAAGTTCGAGCGTGAAAAGGCGGCGGAGATCCGCCGGATCCACGCGGAGGCCGAGAAGTTCGAGCGCGAAAAGGAAGCCGAGGCACAGCGCGTGCAGGCGGAAGCCGAAAAGTACGCGAAAATGCAGGAAGCCGAAGGCATCAAGGCGGTCGGCGAAGCGGAAGCGGCGGCGATCGAAGCCCGCGGCATTGCGGAGGCGGAGGCGCTCGAAAAGAAGGCCGAAGCTATGAAGAAGTACGGTCAGGCAGCCATGATGGAGATGATCGTGAAAGCGCTGCCGGAGATGGCGGCGTCCATCGCAAAGCCGCTCGAATCCATCGACAAGGTGACCATCATCGACGGCGGTCGCGGCGGCAGCGGTGTGGATCAGATGGGCAGCTTCGTCCCGAGCGTGCTCGCCCGCACCATCGAAACGATGAAGGAAGTCACCGGACTGGACCTTGTGGACATCATGAAGGCGGAGACCTACGACGCGAAGGTGAACCGCAACGTGACGGTGCAGGGCGATCCGCAAGGCGCCGTGAATACCGTCATGAACCCGGAAGCCACCGCATAACACCCCATGCAGAAGCAGCCCCCGATCAAGGGGCTGCTTTTGTCTATATGGAATCGGGGCGAGCTTGCCGCTCGTGCCGTGTCCCCTCATCCGTCACCTGCGGTGACACCTTCCCCACCAAGGGGAAGGCTTTTGGTACATGCCAACGAATCGTAGGGGCTGATGTGACGCGCGGCCCCCCACAGCACAGAAAAAGAACGCCCGGAGGGAGGCGCTTCGTAAGGAAGCGCCTCCTTCGGATTTGTGGCAGGCCGATTGA
>CAMNHT010000150.1 GCA_946539625.1 uncultured Clostridia bacterium
TTCCTTTCTCACATCGATAACAAAACGCTCAGCTGCACAAACAGATGCTTATGATGATGCTTCAGATAATTGCGCATGCTCTCAAACTTCTTTATCGCCTGCCGCTTGGTAAGCCCGAGTGAAGCGGCAACCTCTTCCAACGGAACCTGATCCACATAGTACGCAATAAACGCCTTACGGGATTGCTCATCATAATACTCCAGATGATGATCCAGCGTCTCGATCCACTCCACAAGCTCATACTCCTGCTTGATCGCCGGATCGGAAAAGGTGTCTTTCAGTTTTTCATAGCTCTCGTCAGCCACTCTTTGCCTCGCTTTTGTGCGTCGTTGATTCAGCGTCGCATTGCGGATACAAACCATCAGATAGGATTTGCAGTGCGCGATGTCCTTGAGTTCGTCCTGTTTCAGACAGATCTTTGTTGCCACCGTTTGCAGAACGTCCTCACCATCCGCCCAGTTTCCCGTCATGCGAACAGCAAACCAAAGGAGACTCTGATAGTTCTCCTCAATAAAGTTCATGATCGAGCTTGCCATGTGGATTCCCTTCTGGATCTTTCATGAACCTACTATTGAAAACACCGTCAGTTCATGAAAAGTCCATTGTCAAATTGTAAAATTTTTATCAGATTCTGTTTTTCTTTGTCGAACAGGAAAGCACATTGATACCGCAGCAATAGACGGGATCATTTTCCGTGATGCATTTATTTTACTACTCTTTTATGATTTGTCAATAAAAAGGCCCGTTCCGGGCGTCTCAAAGCGGTTTGAAAAGACCGCTGTTCCTGTTTTTAAAAGTGCTCGTCCCTGTAAAAAATCAAGTGTTTCGATCGTACATCCTCCTGGAACGAAAGCAAGTAATCAGGTGTCCGCGGCTGACTAAAGCAAAACTTTTCAGGCGTATCCCGGCTGTATGCGGTTCAGCGCTGTTTGAAGCATTCCCGTTTCAGCTCATTCGTCGGCGGAAGGCAGGAAAACCTGCGGCAAATATAAAAGGTCGGCTTCTCGTTCAGAAGCGGATATGCCGCATCCGTTCCGTCGGATAAGACGACGTTCGCGCCGAGCGGAACAGACAGCGGGATTTCATTTTGCGTCTCCGTCCCGACAGCGACGATCTGCGCGGGAGGCTGTTCCCGATCCGACAGCGCGATGAGAAACGCCGTATGCGCCATAGGCTGCAGCGACGCCTGCGTCTTCATGTATGCAAACTGTTTTTCGACGACTTCACGCGGCAGCGCATCCGGCGTCAGCACGGCGAGTCTTGAGAACACATAGCTCATGATCGCGTTCCCGCCGGGCATGGCATTGTCCGCGGCGTCCTTGAACCGGAACAGCAATTCTTCGTTTTTTGTTCCCGAGAAAAAGAACCCGCCGGAATCCGCATCGAAGTATTCCGAGACCGCGATCCGTGCGTGCTGCACCGCCGCGTCGAGATACGCACGGTCCAGCGTCGCGTCATACAGCGCAAGCTTGGCAAGCGCCATCCCTGCCCGATCATCCAAAAACGCACGGCTGCCTTTTTTCCCGTCCTTTATGCTTGCATACAGCTCTTCACCCCACACCGCGTTCGTTTCCAGAAACGCGTCCGTCGAAAGCGCCGTGCGGAGATGATCCGCTTTGCCGCTCGTGCGATACAGCGCGCAGAACGCCGCGATCGCAAGCGTGTTCCAGAAGGTCAGTATTTTCTCATCTGTCAAAAGGCGCGCACGTTTTTTGCGATAGAGGCGCAGCGCATTCTTTTCCGCGTCAAACCTTTCCGTTTCTCTCGGGTTCTTCAGGCAATTCGGAATGTTCCTGCCTGCAAAGTTTCCCTCCGCAGTGATATCAAAACAGGCGTTGAACGCCGCTCCCGCTTCCTTGCCGAGCACGGAAACGATCTCCTCCGGCGTGAATACATAAAAGCGCCCCTCCTCCCCCTCGCTGTCAGCGTCCTGCGCGCTGAAAAAGCCGCCGTTTTCCGAACGCATTTCAGAAAGCAAGTAGTCTGCCGTTCGCTCTGCAATGTCCGCAAAAAGCGAATCGCCGGTCAATTCAAACGCTTTACAGTATACAAGGATCAGAAGCGCATTGTCATACAGCATCTTCTCAAAGTGCGGAACGAGGAAACGGCGATCGGTCGAATAGCGGCAGAAGCCGCCGCCGATATGATCGAACATACCGCCCGCATACATGCGCTCCAGTGTGAACGTCGCCGCATACAGCGCATAGGCATCGTTGTTTTTTTCGTACTGCTGCAATAAGAACAGCAGATGCTGCGGCATCGGGAATTTCGGCGCGCGTCCAAACCCACCACACGTACGGTCGAAGCTTTTGAGAAGCGCCGACAGTCCGCGCTCGACAAGATTGTCTGCTCCGGATACAGCCTCGTGCTTCTCTGAAAAGGCGTTTGTCAGCGCTTCGGCAGAACGGATGAGATGCTCCCGATCATGCATCCACGCTTCGTTGATCGCGTTCAGCAATTCACGGAATCCCAGCATGCCGTACTGCGCCGTCTTCGGAAAATACGTCCCGGCATAAAAAGGTTTCTTCTCCGGGGTCAGAAAAAGCGTCAGCGGCCATCCTCCGCTTCCGGTCATCGCCTGACAGGCCGCCATATAGACGTTGTCGATGTCCGGACGTTCCTCACGATCCACCTTGATCGAAATAAAGCTTCGGTTTAAGATCTGCGCGGTTTCAGTATCCTCAAAGCTCTCGTGCGCCATCACATGACACCAGTGGCAGGCGGAATATCCGATGCTGAGAAAGATCGGCTTGTCCTCCGCGCGTGCCTTTGAAAATGCTTCTTCCCCCCAAGGATACCACTCAACCGGATTATCGGCATGTTGCAGAAGGTACGGGCTGGTTTCGTTTACAAGATGATTGCTCATTTTCGCGCCGCCTTCAGATCGCCGGTTGCGGGATTGTCGATCAATGTGCCGTCCTCCGTAAAGCGGGAGCCGTGGCACGGGCAGTCCCAGCTGCGTTCCTCGGCGTTCCAAAGCAGCGCACAGCCGAGATGCGGGCAGCGCGGCGCGGTCGGTTTGATCCAGCCCAAAAGAGCCTCCGCCGCGTTGCTGAACAGCGCCGGACGAAGCACGGTCCTTGACGGGGAAAACAGTTCTTCATATGGATTCTTTACGCCGGTTATCAGATCACGCAGCAGCTTTGCGGCAATCATGGAGCCGGTCATGCCCCATTTGTTAAAGCCCGTCGCAACGTACAGACCCTCCGTTCCCGAGGAATACCGCCCGATATACGGCACGGCGTCGAGCGTCATGCAGTCCTGCGCCGCCCATGCATACCGGATGACTGCGCCGGGAAAGGATCGTCCGGCAAAGTCTCTTAAAGCGCGATAGCCGCCTCCGCGTTTTCCCGTTCGGTGACTTCCCCCGCCGATCAAAAGCAGGTCCCTGTAATTTCGGAACGAGAACCCGTTATCATCTTCATCGAGGTACATGCCGTTGATCTGCGGCGCCTTCTCGAGCGCAATCACATAGGAACGGTGCTGATACTGTTTGATAAAGTAGGCGCCGTGCTTGTTCAGAAACGGAAAATGCGTGGCAACAATCACGCGCTTTGCCTGCACCGTACCGCCGCTTGTAACCGCGGTAATACCGCCGCTTGTCCGTTTCAGTTCGCGCACGCGGGTATGTTCATAGATATGAAGCCCTTCCGTTATCCCGGAAAGGAATCGGAGCGGATGAAACTGCGCCTGATCCGAAAACTTCACGGCGCCGGCGATGTCGAACGGCAGCGGCAGCATATCCTTTCGCTCAGCCGGTATGCCGAGCCGTTTCAGTGCGAGCAGTTCCTTTTCGACCGGCTTATCGTCGTCGAGTGCATAGATATAATTGTCCCTTTGCTCGAAATCACAGTCGATGCTTTTGCACAGCAATCGATATGCGTCGATCGCTTCCTCGTTTGCATGGTAATACAGCTTCGCTTTTTGCGCACCGAATTCTCGGATCAGTTTGCTGTAGATCAGCCCGTTCTGACTTGTGATCTTGGCGGTCGTATTCTTTGTTGTTCCGCTGCCGATCGTCTCCGCTTCACACAGCATGTAATCCACTCCTGCCTTTTCCAGCATGTACGCCGTTAAAACACCTGCCATGCCGCCGCCGATGA
>CAMNHT010000151.1 GCA_946539625.1 uncultured Clostridia bacterium
TCCGTGAGCTGCTCGAAGGGCGGCAAGTGCGTCAACACGTCGATGGGTCTGACGCCTTTGGAAGGTCTCCCGATGGGCACGCGCTGCGGCAGCATCGACCCGGCGATCGTTCCGTTCCTCGTGAAAGCGATGAACGTTCCCGCAAAGGACGTCGATACGATGATGAACAAAAAGAGCGGCATGCTCGGCGTTTCCGGCGTGTCCAGCGACTTCCGCGATCTGTGGGCGGCAAAGAACGAGGGCAACGAGCGTGCTGCGCTCGCGCTCGACATGTTTGCGCAGGGCGTCAAGCGCCTGATTGGCGGTTATGCCGCTGAGATGGACGGCGTAGACTGCATCGTCTTCACGGCGGGCGTCGGCGAGAATGATGCGGCAACGCGCGAACTCATCATGCAAAACATGGACTACCTCGGAATCGACTTCGACTTTGAACTGAACCGCACCGCACCGAGAGGCAAAGAGATCGTGCTTTCAAAGCCCGGTTCCAAAGTCACTGTTATGGTTCTGCCGACCGACGAAGAACTTGCGATCGCAAGAGACACCGCTTCGATCGCACTGTAAGAACAAATCCGGGCTGCGGATTGATTTCCGCAGCCCTTTTTATGCCGATGCGATACGTACTGCGCGAAAACACCGCCGTTTCTGACGCTGTTGTAGAGGATATCCGGACACGATTCGGGTTTTCAAGACCGTTTGCCGCCATGCTTTTTCGGCGCGGTCTCATTTCAGATGCTGCGATCGAGGCGTTTCTGCATCCTGAAAAGACCGAGCTGCCCGATCCGTTTTCGCTTGCCGATATGGACCGTGCAGTCATGCGCGTGAGAAGCGCGATCGAAGCAGGAGAACGAATCTGTGTATACGGCGACTATGACACCGACGGGGTATGCGCAACGGCGATCATCGTCGACGCACTGAAATCACTTTCCGCGAATGTCACATATCTGCTGCCGAGCAGATTTCACGAGGGTTACGGGCTGAACCGTAATGCCGTCGACGCCATGCATGCGGACGGCGTGCGGCTCATTCTCACGGTCGACAACGGCATTTCGGCGCATGCGGAGATCGCGTACGCAAAGACACTCGGCATGGACACGGTCGTGACCGATCATCATCGCTGTCATGAAACACTGCCGGATGCGGAAGCGGTCGTGTGCGCTTCCAGAACGGATCAGAATCCCGCGCTCGGCGCATTATGCGGGGCTGCGGTCGCGATGCTGTTTGCGAACGCGCTCGGCATGCGGATCGGAAAATACCTGCCCGTCGCCGCGCTTGCGACGATGGCGGATGTTGTACCGCTGCATGAAACGAACCGCGCGATCGTCAGAAAGGGCCTGCCGCTTGTGAGCATGCAGCCCGGGCTTTCCGCACTTTTGGACGCAGCAGGCGTCACGGAGATCGCGGGGGGGAGCGTGCTTTCGTTCATCCTTGCGCCGCGGATCAACGCTGCCGGACGCATGGGCGACGCGACACGGGCGGTACGTCTGCTGCTGACCGAAAACGAAACGGAACGGCGCGCGCTTGCGGCGGAACTCGAAGGTGATAACGTCCGTCGCCGTACGGAGGAGCAGCGTATTTTCAAAGAAGCAGAGGCACAGATCACGGAGGCCGAACCGCGCATTCTCGTGCTCAAGGGAACAGACTGGAACACAGGCGTCATCGGCATCGTCGCGTCGCGCATTGTCGAAAGGCATCATTGCCCCGTACTGCTCTTCTCCGAGGTCAACGGACAGCTCGTGGGCTCGGGAAGAAGCGTGCCCGCCGTTGATCTCTTTTCGCTCCTCACACGCCATCAGGAGCTTCTTCTGCGCTTCGGCGGGCATCGGCTCGCCGCAGGCGCAACGATCGAACCCGCAACGTTTGAGACGCTTCAGACGGCGCTTTCAAACGACGTGAAGGAGCAATTCCCTGCGGGGCTGCCGGAAGAGGAACGTCTCGTTGAAGACCGACTTGCGCTTTCAGAGATCACGCAGGCGTTTGCGCGGGAGCTGACCTTTCTTGCACCGTTCGGCGAGGAAAACCGCGCGCCGCTGTTTCTGATCGAGGGTACGCTTTCGGACGTTCGGACGATGGGCAGAGACGGCGCGCATATCGGCGCAAAGCTTTCCCAAGGCAATACGACGGTGCGCATCGTTTCATTCGGAAATGGCGACCGATATGCGGACTGGAGCGCGATCCAAAACGCGCGGGCGTACGCTTCGATCGAACTCGGAAGCTATATGGGACGACCGGAAGTCTCCGTCCGCACCGAAACGATTGAGTGCCCGGTCGACGCGCATGTCAGAAACGCGATCCTGACCTGCATCCGCGCTATCCGAAACGGCACACCGCTTCCGGACGCGGAGACGCTGCGATTGCTTCCGAACGTTTCGGAACAGGAGATCCGTACCATCTACAAAGCACTTTTGCCGCGGTTGAAAACAGGCGCGTTTTGCGACAGCCTCACCGAAAAGGAGCGGACTGCACTGCTGCCGCTTCTCGAGATCGGCATTGTGCGCTACGAAAACGGAAAATTCTTTGCGGAATCGGTACAGGAGAAGAAACAAATTCAAAATGCCCTCTTGAATCCGGTCGTCATTTCAGGTAAAATATAAAGGTTGAGAGAAAGGAGGACGCTTATGGAGGAACGGTTGATCGCAATGTTCACCGAACGTTTCGGTGAGGAACAGGGAAAGCTGATGGCGGAAGCGATCGCCTTTGCTTCGCGCGTGCACTGCAACCAGAAACGCGACGACGGCACGCCTTTTCTTTCGCACCCGCTGACCGTCGCGTCCTATCTTCTCGATATGGGCATGGACGCGCCGACCGTGATCGCGGGCGTTCTGCACGATACCGTCGAAGACGGTGACAACGTGCAGGTCGCGGACATTGAAAAAATGTTCGGGAAAGAGGTTGCATTCCTTGTCGACGGCGTCACAAAGCTTACCAAATCCGGAAAACAGACGTACGTTACCAAGAAGCAGGAGCAGACGGAAAACCTCAGAAAGCTCTTTCTCGCGATCGCTGAGGATGTGCGCGTCGTTATCATCAAGCTTGCGGACCGGCTTCACAACATGCGGACCATCGACGTCTGCACGCCTGCAAAACAGATCAAAAAATCCAAGGAGACAATCGAGGTCTACGCGCCTTTGGCACACCGCTTTGGCATGGGCGCGATCCGAAGCGAGCTCGAGGATCTTTCATTTCGTTACCTGATGCCGGCGGAATACGAGAGCATCAAGGCACAGGTCGACGTGCAGCAAAAGGAGCGGTTGGAGCTTCTTTCGAGCGCCATGGAAAAGATGAAGGATCTCTTGAAGGAAGCGAACATCGAGGGCAGCGTTTCGGGACGCCCGAAGCATCTGTATTCCTCGTACCGCAAGATGCAGCGCAACAATTGCACGCTTCACGAACTTTATGATCTCATTGCGATCCGTATCATCGTGGACACGGTCACGGACTGCTATGCGGCTTTGGGTGTGGTTCACGCAACGTGGAAGCCACTGCCGGGACGGTTCAAGGATTATATCGCGATGCCGAAGCCAAACCTGTACCGCTCGCTGCACACGACAGTCATGGACGAGAACGGCATCCCGTTTGAGGTGCAGATCCGAACGAAGGAGATGCACGCGACAGCGGAATACGGCATCGCGGCACACTGGATGTACAAAGAAGGTCGGCAGTCCATGACAGAGCTCGACCGCAGAACGGCGTGGCTTCGGCAGGTGCTGGAAGCCGATCAGGACGCGGAGGACAGCAAGGAATTCGTCGACAACATTCTGAAGGACTTTTTAGGCGAATACGTCTTCGTACTCACGCCGAAAGGCGAAATCATCGACCTTCCGGTCGGTTCGACACCGCTGGACTTTGCGTACCGCATCCACACAAACGTCGGACATCACTGCCAGCACGCCCGCGTTAACGGAAACGTCGTGCGGCTTGATTATAAGCTGAAAACGAACGACGTAGTCGAGATCATTACGTCCAATTCGCAGCAGGGACCGAGCCGCGATTGGCTTTCGATCGTCAAGACGCAGACGGCGAAGAACAAGATCCGGCAATGGTTCAAGCA
>CAMNHT010000152.1 GCA_946539625.1 uncultured Clostridia bacterium
ATGTTCATCCTGATCGACAATCAGTACAACATCGGCGACATCATCGAGGTCGACGGCTTCCGCGGTACCGTTACGGAGATCAACGTCCGCTCGACCGTTCTGACCGACGTCGGCGGAAACATCAAGATCATCAACAATTCGGATATGAAGAACGTCCTGAACCGTTCGGACAACGCGTCCATCTCCGTATCCGATTTTCCGATTCCCTACGAGACGGACCTCGAGGCATTGGAGAAAAACATTCCGGCGCTGCTGCAGAAGATTTTTGAGAACAACCAGCCGCTGATGCTGCGTGAGCCGAAATATCTCGGTGTAAACAAGCTCGACGACAGTGCGGTCGCGCTGAGATTCACGGTCGAAGTCAAAGAAGGCGACATCTTTACGGGCACACGCGCGCTGAACCACGATCTGTTCATCGAGATGCGCAAGCTCGGCGTTGAAGTACCGTTCCCGCAAATCGACGTTCATCAGAAATGAGGGAAAACGTTCACGAGCTGAACCGAATACCGAGCGAATTCCATGAAGACGGCGCGCCGGAAATCCCGGAGCTGCCGGATGAATTCAACCGCTTTCCGCGGCCGGTAAAGACGAAAGAAGATCGGTCCCGTCTCCGCAAGATGATGTTGTTGCTTGCGGCGGCGGGGCTCGCGCTGATCGGTGTATTTGCGCCGCTTTCACCGGACAGCCTGCCGGCGGAAGCGGAGATGGTGCAGACAGAGATCACGGCAGGACCGGCAAAAACACCCGAAGCGAGCGCCGTCACGCCGACGCCTGCTCTGACGCCTCAACCGACTCCCACGCCGGAACCGACACCGGAGGCGTCGCCGATCCCGACGCCCGGGGTGACGATTGGCTATTACTATCGCGCGTCGGAAGTCTATTACGCCTCGTTGCACATATCGGTGCCGGAGCTTGTTTCGTCGGTCTCGCTGCGCCTTATCGCGCCGGACGTCGATGAGCCCGCGCTCGAGATCGAACTGACGCCGGAGCAGATCGAAAACGCGACCTATCAGCTCCGCGTCGGCGATCGGGAGGAGGGCTTCGACGCAAACGAATTCTTCGCACATCATGCGGAAGCGGACCTTACGATGGAGCTGACCTATACGGTCTTGGGCGAAGCGGGAGAGGAGACCGTCATCGAAACGATTGAGCCCACCGTGGAGGACTGGATCTATTGGCGGTTTGACTCCGAGGACGACGTAGGCGGAATCGCCGAAATGATGTTCGGCGATATTTTCCCGAATTGCTTTGTGGTACGCATCTTTGATTCGCCCAACGACGATCTTGCACTGACGGTCGGCAGCGACGCCGACATGCTGAAAAACGGCGATGTGACGATCCGCGTCCGCATCGACGGGCGCGAGATTCCCGCAGAGGGCGGCCGCCTTCTGAGGGGAAGGTATCGATATGAAGGCGACGACACGATCTACTATGATTATGCGCTGGTGATCCCGATCCCGGAAGATTTTCCGCAGCACGGAACGGCAACCATGACACTGACCCGCAAGCTGACACACAGCGACGCGATCATCATTCGGGAAAAGGACGTCGAGTACTGACAGGACATTTCAAAATCACACCATGTCAAGATCAAGGAAGAGCATTGAAGAGATCAATCAGATACCGCCGGAATTGCCGGACATCAGCGCAAAGGAGTTTGCGCCGCTTCCCGATGAGTTCAATCGCGGAGAGACGACCGCAAAACCAAAGGGAAAGCCTTCTTCTTCGCTCCGCAAGATCATGCTGTACCTGGCGTCGATCGGTCTTGTGACGCTCGGCGTCATCACGCCGGTCATTCGCGTGAACCCGCCGGAGGAGGATGCGGCCGCGGTCGTCAGCATCACACAGACGCCGACGCCTGCCGCTACGGCGAAAGCAGGCTCGCTCATCAAGCCGATCAAAACGGGTCGCCCGACGGCCGCGCCTACGCCTGCGCCTACCGAAGCGCCGACAGAAGCGCCGTCGCCGACCCCGACATCCACGCAGACTCCGACGCCTACCCCAACGCCGATGCCGACCCCGCGGATGACGGGGCAGATCCATATTACGATCTATTCAGAGGTCTATGATTTCGGTACGGCGATGCGCGGCTTGTATCCGAGCACCGTGCTGGCGGACGAAACGATCCCTGCGGAATCATTCAGAGAATATACGCTTCCGCCGCTTCCCCTACAAAACGGATATAAAGCACTCGGTTACGTTCTGCTGAAGTCCAGCGGCGAAGCGTATCTCGAAGGGCTCTCGAAGGAAAACGCGGAACCTGCGCCGATCGGAACCGTTGCGCTTACGAAAAAGCT
The DNA here is from genome assembly GCA_946539625.1 of uncultured Clostridia bacterium. Next base: position 2,298 of record CAMNHT010000152.1, read on the forward strand.
GACAGCGGATGACCTTGATATCGTTCCGCAGGATGTGCATGGCGTATACAACGCCGAAATCCACGTCGTCTGGCTGACGGAGGAGAGCGATTACCATCTCGAGTTTTACGATGGAAATGAGCTGCTCGACGATTATTTCGTCGGATTCCCGATCGAATCCGAACAGCTTTGCTATCTTGCGCCGTTCCCGATCCCCACTCGGCCGGGAAAGACCTTCGTCGGATGGCAGAATGTCGACGGCTTCATGGTTGATGCCGTCACCTACTTCGACTTCTTTGAAAAGCTTCCCGACGCAAAAACGATCGAGGATCGCGATCTGAGTAAGCATACGCCCTGCAAGGTCTATGCCTGCTGGTCGGACGGTTCGGGCGGCGCGCCCGAACCCACGCCGAGACCGACGCCTACGCCGAGACCGACGCCGACGCCGACCAGGAAACCGACGCCGACACCGACCAGGAAACCGACGCCGAAGCCTACCTCAACGCCAATATACTACACGGTGAGCTGCTACAACTGCACGTTCTCCGGCGGCGGATATTCGCGTGCAACGTCCGGCTCTGTACAGAAGGGAACGACGATCACGATTTACGGAAGCTCGGATTCGAGCGCGGCCTATTTCGTAGGAACACCTTCAGCGGCAGGGCGCGGCTCATACGCGAATCCTTTGTCTCCCTATTCCGTTGCTACACCCGCGCCGGGCCATATCTACTATACATATTATTTCCGTTACAGCTATACTGTAACGGGCAATACGCATATTGAGTTCTATGCGATCATCAATTGATACGGGATTGCAATCCGCTTCCCGGTCAATAATATTTACGTAAATATTACGGGAAATACTTGCTTTTTTCGTTCGTTTGTTGTACGATATCAAACGAAATATATATTCTATGGAGGTTTTCTTTATGGTTAGAGTAGCAATCAACGGTTTCGGCAGAATCGGCCGTCTTGCGTTCCGTCAGATGTTCGGCGCAAAGGGCTACAAGATCGTCGCGATCAACGACCTGACCAGCCCGGCGATGCTCGCGCATCTTTTGAAGTACGACACCGCGCAGAAGGGTTACTGCGGCGTGATCGGTGAGAATAAGCACACCGTCAGCTCCAAGGAACCCGAGTTCGAAGAAGACGGCAAGACCGTAAAGGTCCCCGGCTCCATCACTGTGGACGGCACGGAGATCACCATCTATGCAGAGCCGAAGGCACAGAATCTGCCCTGGAAGAAGCTGCGCGTCGACGTCGTGCTCGAGTGCACCGGCTTCTACACCAGCAAGGCAAAGGCGCAGGCGCATATCGACGCGGGCGCAAAGAAGGTTGTTATTTCCGCACCGGCAGGCAACGATCTGCCCACCATCGTCTATAATGTCAACAACGACATCCTGACCAAGGAAGACAAGATCATCTCCGCGGCAAGCTGCACCACCAACTGCCTCGCACCGATGACCAAGGCACTGAACGACAACTTCCCGATCGTTTCCGGCATCATGACCACGGTCCATGCATATACCGGCGACCAGATGATCCTCGACGGTCCGCATCGCAAGGGCGACCTGCAGCGCGCACGCGCAGGCGCGGCGAACATCGTTCCGAACAGCACCGGCGCGGCGAAGGCGATCGGTCTCGTCATTCCGGAACTCAACGGCAAGCTGATCGGTTCCGCACAGCGCGT
>CAMNHT010000153.1 GCA_946539625.1 uncultured Clostridia bacterium
GGTGCCAAGGTGCTGTGTCAAGACTAACTATTAAAAGTCAAGACCCAAATAGGTGAAGGGGACGGTGTGGTGTCAGGGGGACGGTTCTCTTGACACGTTTTCTCGACAGCTGATATGGATAATGGCGTCAGGGGGACGGTTCTCTTGACACAGGAAAGCAGCTTGTCGATCACGCAAAAACATTTTGGTCCATGAAAAAAGGTCCTCGGAGGAGGACCTTTTCGCATATTTGTTTGCTTTTACAGCTCGCCGCGGATCAGCTTCTGATGCGCTTTGAATGCCCTTTCGAGGTATTCTTCCGGACCCATGCCGAAGTAGGGATCGGCGTCCTTGGAAAGCGGCGCTTTTCCGAATTCGGAGGTTTGGGCGTGCTCGATCTCAAGGCTCCATGCGCCTGTGTAGGCGGAAGCGAGAAGATCCTTGCGGAGGGCCTTCCAGTCGACCGTGCCGTCGCCGGGGATGTTGTGCGCGTCGAAATCGCCGAAATTGTCGTGCAGATGCACCGCTTTGATGCGGTCGGAAAAGTCACGGAGTATGTTCCGTTCGGGGCAGACAAAATGGTTGTGCCCGGCGTCGAAACATACGCCGACGCGCGGAGAGTCAACCCGGCGCATGAATTCATAAAGGTATTGCGGCGCGCGAAGATTCTCAAACGCAAGGTCGACGTTCGCGCGCTCCGCAACCTCGACAAGACGGAGAAAGCGGGAGAACCCGAGCGCCGAAAACGGCGGGGGATCCTTGCGGCGGGTCAGATGCACGACAAGCGTTTTGACGCCGTACACGCCCGCTTCGGCGACAAGCCCGCAAAGCTCCGAAAGATAATGTTCGCCTTCGTATCCGTCCTCCCAGATCGCGTTCATGTTCGCAAACTGGAGATGCGCGTTTTCGACGGAAAGACCGTGCTTTGCCGCCGTTTCCATCTTAAGGGGTACGGGCGGCTCGTATGTCGATTCGGTCGCCCACCAGAGGAGCACGCTTTGAAAGCCCGCGGCCCTGATGAGGCGCAGGCGGTCGTCGAGTTCCAGCGGATAGCCGAACCATCCGGCCATGGCGGGAGTGGGGTTGAACATGGTTATCTCCGATACTTTTTGTAAATCTGTTTGTACACAACGATCAGTACGACCGCGCCGACGACTGCGCCGAGACCCGTGAGGATCCCCGCGACACCTGTTTTGAAGATCCCGAGCACGGCGGCAGTCCAGAAGATCAGCGAGTAGCAGATCCACATGATGCCATTTGCGCGGTTATAGGCGGGAACGTCCGAGATCTCGTTTTCATTTACTGAACTTCCCGACCAGAACCACATCGGCTTTTTACGCGTCCACGCAAAGATCCCGATGCCGGTAAAGAACGCCGCAAGCGGCACAAGAATGCAGAGCATTACGATGCTGTCCGTGTTCATAGTGTGCTCCTTTCATGCGGCTCTGCCGCAATTCATGACCGTCAGGTCGATCCATGCCGCAATCCAATTCATACGTAGGGGAAGATCTTATCTTCCAGTACCGCTGTTTCGGCGGGCGGATTCGATCCGCCCCTACGGGTAATGAATAACATGCATGGCGCAGGCAATTCATTCCGAAAGATCCTTCGTCGTCTTGCGCCTTCCTCAGGATGACAACCGTGTTTTGTTATCCAAATCTGATGTATGAGAAACATGTTTTACAGGGAACCCATGCGTGTCATCCTGAGAGGAGCGAAGGATCTGATGCGCAAAAGGAAATAATTGCATCTTCGATGCGTGAATTGCGCCTTGCGGCGCTTAATTCACGCGTACATCTTGCCCAGGATCCAGTTCGCAAAGCGGGCGGGGAGAAGCTTGATGAGTACGCAGACCGCAGAATACGCGATCCCGACGGAGCAGAACGGCTTCGGGTTCTTTTGCTTCGAAAGCTTCAGAAACTTCTTCGCGATCCGGTCCGGCGACATGCCGTGCTGTTCGTCGTGCTCCATCTTCGCGACGGACTTCACTTCGTTCGGATAAAGCGTCTCGTTGACCGTGTTCTTCTCACGCATGGCGGTAAAGTCGGTTTTGACGTCGCCGGGCAGTACCGCCGCAACGCGGATGCCCGTGCCCATGAGTTCGTTCCGAAGCGCCATCACGACGCTGTTGATCGAAGCCTTGCACGCCGAATAAAACGCCTGATACGGGATCGGTGTGACGGCGGCGACGGAGGAGGTAAAGAGCACGTGACCCTTCGATTCGCGCAAGCTCGGCAGCGCCGCCTTGAGGACGCGGACCGCGCCGAACAGACAGACGTCGAACTGCTTTTGCATGGCTTCCGTCTCCGTCGTTTCGATCGGGCCGGAGATGCCGAAGCCCGCGTTCAGGATCAGCACGTCGATGCGTCCTGCGCCGCGTAAAACGCTCTCAATTGCCGTTTTGCACATCGTTTCATCCGTAACGTCGCACGGGATGTGGACGGCGTTCCCGGTCGTCTCACCGCGCCGAGACAAGTCATAGACGCGGTCGCCTGCACGCGAAAAAGCGGCGGCTGCCGCTTTCCCGATGCCTTTTGACGCGCCTGTAATGACGACGATTCGCTGTTCAGACGCCATACTCCGTAAACACCTCTTTGATGATGCCGAGCGCTTCGTCAAGAAGCGCCTCCGTGTGCGTTGCCATGTAGCTCGTGCGGAGCATGCATTCGCTCGGATGCACGGCGGGCGGCAGGACCGGATTGACGTAGACGCCGCGGTCAAACAGCGCCTTTTCCACACGAAGCGTCGTCTCAAGATCGTGCGTATAGAGCGGAATGATCGGCGTTGTGCTTTCGCGGATCGCAATGCCCTCGCGCTTCAGACCGCTGCGCATGTACATGGACAGATCCATGAGCCGCTTCGGAAGCTCCGGATGCTCGATCAGGATGCGAAGCGCTTCGTTGACAGTCGCGCAGGAGGCAGGGGGGATGGACGCACAGAAGATGAACGGACGCGACGTATGCCGCACGTAATCCACGATTTCTTCCTTTGCGGCCATGAACCCGCCGATGCCCGCAAGCGATTTCGAGAACGTGCCCATGATGATATCGACCTCGTCGGTGAGACCGAAATACGACGCCGTGCCGCGTCCGCCTTCGCCGATGACGCCGAGCCCGTGCGCGTCGTCGACCATGACGCGCGCGCCGTATTTTTTGGCAAGCCGTACGATCTCGGGAAGATTCGCGATATCGCCGCCCATCGAGAACACACCGTCGGTAACGATGAGGCGTCCTGCCTTGTCGGGAATGTTCGAAAGCTTCTTTTCGAGATCCTCCATGTCGTTATGGCGATAACGTACCATATCGGCATAAGAAAGCTTGCAGCCGTCGTAGATGCTGGCGTGGTTTTCGCGGTCGCACAAAATGACGTCGCCGCGTCCCGCGATCGCGCTGATGATCCCGAGGTTACTCTGGAATCCCGTGGAGAAGGTCATGCAGGCTTCCTTGCTGAGGAATGCGGCAAGCTCGCGTTCGAGCTGCGTGTGCAGCACGAGCGTGCCGTTTAAGAATCGCGATCCCGCGCAGCCGGAGCCGAACCGTCTTAAGGCTTCGACCCCCGCTTCGATCACGCGCGGATGCGTGGCAAGTCCCAGATATCCGTTCGAACCGAGCATGATGCGGCGCTTGCCTTCCATGACGACTTCGGGCGCCTGCATGCTTTCGAGCTCGTGGAAATACGGGTAGATGTTCTTTGCACGGATCAGTTCCAGGGTTTCATTGTGACATTTGGAGAAAAGATCCATGGGATCCTCCTTTCCTGAAAAATTTACAGTTAGCTATTATAGTATAGTTTTCGCACGATTGCAAGAAATTTTCACCATCTGCAAGATCGGTTTGCGGATGTTTTTTTGAAAGTTTGAAAAAAAAGCTTGCATTTTTTCTCAAGATGTGTATAATTAGATTTCGCAAGGGGTTATAGCTCAGTTGGTTAGAGCGCCACGTTGACATCGTGG
>CAMNHT010000154.1 GCA_946539625.1 uncultured Clostridia bacterium
CTTCAAGGCGGACTTCCGCATCTGGACCTTTGCGTTCAAGACCTTTGACTTCAATATCTTCCCGACGATCTTCAGGTACTTCCCTACGTTCCTTGCGTACTATGTCGTTTCCACGGCTGCGATCACGATCAATACGAACACCGAGAAGATGCAGGGCTTCAAGGGATATCTGCTTGCGATCGCACTCAACGCGGGCGGCGGCTTCCTGTGGCTCGTTCATCAGTATGGCATGCTCTTCACAACCGGCGTTGCGGCACATCCCGGTTCGGCGCTTTCGGGCATTGTACTGGTCGCCATGATCCCTACGCTGTCGATCGCGGCAATCATCTCGCGCAATCTGTACAAGAAGACTGGAAGCATCTGGCTACGCGCTGTACTCAATGCGCTTCTGATGACCACGATGACGATTGCAAACACGATGGTCGCGTTCAAATAAGCGTCAAAGACCGCACCTCCTCCCGCTCGATCGGAAGGAGGTCTTTTCTTTTGCGGATTAATATGTTATACTCGACACAATGAAACAAAGGCAGGAAGAAATATGAAAACGCAACGGGAATTTCCGAAATGCACGATCACGGCAAAGGGTACGCGCTGGGTCGAAGGCGGTCATCCGTGGATTTATGAAGCGGAGGTACTCTCGATCGACAGTGAGCCGGAAAACGGCGCGCTTGTCGACGCTGTATCCGAAAAAGGCAAATACCTGGGCACGGGCTTTTTAAGCCTGCGATCCAAGATCCGCATACGTCTCGTTTCGCGCAACGCAAACGACCGTTTCGATGCGGCGTTTTGGAAACGCCGCATTCGCTACGCTTGGGATTATCGTAAGTCAGTCATGGGCGACGACGTCTCCTGCTGCCGCGTAATATTCGGCGAAGCGGATTCGTTCCCGGGACTGACCGTCGACAGATTCGGCGATATCCTTGTAACGCAAACGCTGTCGATCGGTATAGAGCGTATCAAGCATATGCTGTTCCCGTTGATCGTTGAGGTTCTTAACGAGGACGGTGCGGAGATCAAGGGTGTATACGAGCGCAACGACGTCGCGATCCGCGCGCTGGAGGGTATGGAGCAGGGAAAGGGGTGGTTTCCGATCCCGGGTCTTTCGACGCCCGAAAGTACTGTCACAACGATCACGGAAAACGGGATAGAATATCTTGTCGACGTTGAGAACGGACAGAAGACAGGCTTCTTCCTTGACCAGAAATACAACCGCCTTGCCGTCCGGCGCATCGCGAAAGGCCGAAAGGTGCTCGACTGTTTTACGCATACCGGCTCGTTCGCGCTGAACGCGGTGATGGGCGGCGCAGCGCATGTGACCGCCGTCGATATTTCCGAAACGGCGATCGCAATGGCAAAGGCAAACGCGGAGCGAAACGGTCTTTCGGATCGCATGGATTTTGTGACCGCAGACGTATTCGACCTGTTGACACAGATGCTCGGGGAGGGCAAAAAGCCGTACGATCTGATCATTCTCGACCCGCCCGCGTTCACCAAATCGCGCAAGACCGTGAACAGCGCCGAGCGCGGCTACCGCGAGATCAATTCCGCCGCACTGAAACTTCTTCCGCCCGGCGGATACCTTGCAACGGCGTCGTGCAGCCACTTTATGCCGACCGAGCTCTTTGAACGCATGCTTGAACGCGCAGCGTTCGACGCGGGCGTTCAGCTTCGGCAGATCGAGCAGCGACAGCAGGCGCCGGATCACCCGATCCTGTGGAATGTACCGGAGACGGATTATCTGAAATTTTATCTGTTCCAGGTCGTCCGGAACTGACGGATCGCGAAAAACAGCGTATTTCAACATATCATGCGGGATCTGTTGAAATATCGGCTTTCCGGTGCTATCATAAAATAAAAAGGGAGATTGAAAATATGATCATCGGTGAATTCAGCGAAAGCTACCCGCCGCACATCGACGGCGTCGGCATGGTCGTGCGCTCCTATTGTGAGGAACTGTCGAAGGCAGGACATACATGCTATTATATCGCGCCGAGAAACGCAGGAAAAGAATATCCAAACGCCGAGCCGGAAACGTTTCCGGTCATCAAGTACGCAAGCATCCCGATCCCGAATGAGGCGTACAGCGTCGGGCTTTCCGCGTTCGATCTGTCGTTTCAGCTCGATCTCAACCACATTCCGTTCGATATCGTACACGCGCATACGCCGTTTGTCTCCGCGCTGGAAGCAACGCGCATTTCACGTGAACGGCATATTCCGCTCGTCGCGACGCTGCACTCCAAGTATTACGACGATATTCTCGTGAAAACGCACAGCGAGGTGATCGCAAGGGCGGTTGTACAACGTGTTGTGCAGTTTTTCAATAAATGCGATGAGGTATGGACGGTCAACGACGCGACGGCGGACGTGCTGAAAGGATACGGGTACGATAAGGAGATTATCGTCATGCCGAACGGTACAGATCTCTGGTATCCGACGTATGAGGACGCGAAGAAAGCAGAGCTGCGGTTTGATCTCGGGACAGGCCCCGTCTTTCTGTTCGTCGGGCAACAAAATTTCAAAAAGAACACCGACACTATTCTGAAAGCCACGTCGATCTATAAAAAGAACAGAGGATCGGGTTTTCGTACCGTATTCGTCGGACAGGGACCGGATGCGGAACGCATGCGGCAAATGTCGGAGGAACTCGGCATTTCCGACGTCACGGTTTTTACCGGGCATGTAGCCGACCGCGAGATTCTGAAGGGACTGTACGCTAGGGCGGATCTGTTCGTGTTTCCATCGTTGTACGACAATGCGCCGATGGTTGTTCGGGAAGCGGCGGCGGCAGGCACGCCGAGCATTCTCATTCGCGGGTCCTGCGCCGCGGACGGCGTGACCGACGGGGAAAATGGCTTTCTCTGCAGTAACACGCCGGAGGATATCGCTGCCTGCATGGAACGCGCGCTTTTGAATGCAAAAGAAGTCGGTGCAAACGCAAGGCAGACGATTCCGATCCCGTGGCATGGGATCGCAAAGCAGGTCGCGGATCGCTATGCCCTGCTGATCGACCGCAAAAAGCACGAAAAGAGATAGATTGGATGGGTCAACAAACAGGTCGGAAGGATTTTCCGACCTGATTTTATGAACAAAGTGTAGACAAAAAACGAAAGTTATGTTAATATGTATCTACCTATAGAAAGGTAACATGCAATGATTATCGTCAGCGCCTGTCTCGCCGGATACCGATGCCGGTACGACGGCAAAATCACAGCGGATCCGGACGTTGTCGCCTTGGTGAAGGAGGGCGGCGCGATTCCGGTTTGTCCGGAAATGATGGGCGGACTGCCGTGTCCGCGTATCCCTTCTGAGCGAACAAAAGACGACTTGCGTGTTGTCAGCCGGGAGGGTAAAGATGTGACCGAAGCGTTCGCTTTGGGTGCAGCGGAAGCACTTCGCATGGCAAAGCTTTACGGATGCGAACGTGCGATCCTGAAAGCAAAAAGCCCTTCCTGCGGATGCGGACAGATCTATGACGGGACGTTTTCCGGAACACTTCGGGAGGGTGACGGTGTCACGTCGGAGCTGTTCAAAGAAAACGGCATTGCGGTGCAAGTGAAAGATTGACGGAGGTATTCATGGACAACAATACGATCTTGGTCATTGACGACGACAGAAATATTCTGGCGATCATCGAATTATATCTCAAGAAAGCAGGCTTCTCGGTCGCGACCTGCACGACCGGCTACGAGGCGATGCAGGCATTTCGGAACACAAAGCCGACGCTTGTTGTGCTCGACGTCATGCTGCCCGGAAAGGACGGTTGGACGATCTTGCACGAGATCCGTCAGGAAAGTGCGACGCCGGTCATCATGCTGACGGCAAAGGGCGATACGGGCGAACGTGTACGCGGGCTGGAGCTCGGCGCGGACGACTATATTGCAAAGCCGTTCGATTCCAACGAGCTCGTCGCGC
>CAMNHT010000155.1 GCA_946539625.1 uncultured Clostridia bacterium
TTTCGATCGTCAAGACGCAGACGGCGAAGAACAAGATCCGGCAATGGTTCAAGCACGAGAATCGCGAAGAGAACATCCAGCGTGGACGTGAAATGCTTGAGGAAGCCGCAAAACGGCACGGACAGAGCCTTTCGATTCTGATGAAACCGGAATATCTTGCCGACGTTCTGAAGCGTCACAACTTCGTTACGGTCGACGATCTCTATTCCGCGATCGGTTTCGGCGGCGTATCGGCGGGACAGGTACTGCATAAACTCATAGACCTGAATCGCAAGGCGGAGCGCCTGGATGAGCTCAAAAAGCGTTTTGAGGATTCCGAACAGGAGCTTTCGAAAAAGCCGCTGCACCGTGCAAATCCGAAGGGGATCTACGTTCACGGCGATCCGGGCATGGCGGTGTTCTTCGGAAACTGCTGTAATCCTTTGCCCGGCGATCCGATCGTCGGTTACGTCACTCGCGGCAGAGGTGTTTCCGTGCACCGTGCAGACTGTAAGAACGTCCAGAGCTTAATGCAGGAAGCCGACCGCATGATCGAGGTTGAATGGGCGCTTGACGAGCATACAAGCTTCTCCGCGACAATCCGCGTATTCATCGAGGACAAGCCCGGCTCGCTCATGGAGGTTTCGAAGGTGCTGTTGAACCTCAACGTCAACATGACCGACCTTTCAAGCCGGTCGACCGAGGACGGATACGCGGCAATGGAAATCACCTGCACGGTCACCGGAGCGGAGCAGCTGCAGATGATCATTGCGAATCTCAGAAAGATCAAACAGGTCGTGGACGTGTTCCGCGTATAAGGAGGAAACGATGCGTGCAGTCGTACAGCGCGTGACGGAAGCAAGCGTTAAAATTGATGACGAAACGGTCGGCGCGATCGAAAACGGACTTTGCGTCCTTTTGGGAGTATCGACAGACGATACGGAAGCGGATGCAGACTATATCACGGACAAGCTTCTCGGGCTTCGCATCTTTGACGACGAAAACGGCGTACCGAATAGGTCCATACAGGACATTTCCGGCGCGATCCTTCTGATCTCGCAGTTTACGCTCATGGGCGACGCAAGAAAAGGCAGACGACCAAGCTATATCCATGCTGCCAGACCCGAAACTGCAATCCCGCTGTATGAGCGGTGCATTGCGGCACTGCGGGCGTCGGTTCCTGTCGAAACGGGACGCTTCGGCGCGGACATGAAGGTCTCAATTTTGAACGACGGACCGTTTACGATCCTTTTGGATTCCAAGAAAGGTTTTTGATATGATTCTCCTGAGCTATCCCTGCGGACCGGTTTCGGCAAATATGATCTTTGTCGGCGCAGACGGCGCGAAAACTGTTGCGGTGATCGACCCGTCGGATGCATTGCTTGCGCTTGCGATCCTGAAGGACCGCGGCTGGACGCTTTCGGATATTCTTATCACGCATAGGCATTTCGACCATCTCCTGGGCGTTGCGAAGCTTAAAAAGGCGACCGGCGCGAAAATCTATATCTCCGAAGCGGACGCGGACGGACTGCGAAGTGCCCGCGAGAGTTTAGCCATGATGGCGGGCGAACGGCAGGAACCGGTCGAACCGGATGTGCTTCTGCACGACGGTGACACGTTCGATGCGGCGGGATTAAGCTTCCGCGTTCTTGAAACGCCGGGACATACAGCAGGCGGGATCACATTCGTCTGCGACGAACAGCGCTGCGCGTTCGTTGGCGACACGCTTTTTCAAGACGGATACGGGCGGTTCGATCTGCCGGGCGGCGACCTTCATGCTTTGACTTGCTCGATCAAAAACGTACTCTTTGCGCTGCCGGATGATTACAGGCTTTTCCCCGGGCATGAAGAGCCGACAACCGTGGCACAGGAGAAACGCACCAATCCGATCAATTACGAGGGCGTATGGTTCGACTGATCACGAATACACCGCAATATTTCAACGACATCGCCGAGGAAATCCGCATGTTCCTCGGCCTTGTTTCGATCACGCCGGAAGAAACACCGGAAACGAAGCTTTTCATTTCTGCCATACTGAACGATGCAGAACAGACTGCCTCGGCTGCTGCGGACGGCGAACCGATCACGGTCACCTATACGGTCGACGACAGCGACCCGCTTGATCGGAAACGACAGGAAAAGCGCGCGTTGAAACGCGCTGTCTATGCTCTGATGCAGCGTCTGTATCCCACGGAAATGCCTTGGGGGAGCCTCACCGGCATTCGCCCGACGAAGCTTTTAAGAGAACTTTGCGAACGCGTCGGAGACGAGGAAGCGGTGCGGCAATTCCGCCAAGTATTCTCCGTGCGTATCGACAAGCTCCGTCTTGCCGCAACGATCAACGCTGTGCAAAAGCCGATCATTGCGTCAGTAAAGCCCAACGACGTCGATATCTACGTCGGCATTCCGTACTGCAAAACGCGTTGCCTCTATTGTTCTTTCGGCGCGGAGATCGCCAAAAAGAACGCGATTGCGGAATACCTGCCGTATCTTTATAAGGATATTGAAAACGGCGCGCGGCTTGTGCGCGACGGCGGTTTTCATGTCCGCGCGACGTACCTTGGCGGTGGCACGCCGACCGTGCTCTCGGCGCAGGAACTGGACTTGCTTTTAACGCGCTTGGAAACGAACTACGGCGGATTCGGCATGGAATGCACCGTGGAAGCCGGAAGACCGGACACCATCACGAAGGAAAAATTGCAGGCGCTGCGCGATCACGGCGTGGAGCGCATCTCCATCAACCCGCAGACGATGTCGGACGAGACTTTACGCCGCATCGGCAGAGCGCACACCGCCGCGCAGATCAAAGAGGCGTTCGCGCTTGCACGCTCGATGGGTTTTTCCTCGATCAATATGGACCTCATCGCCGGTTTGCCGGGCGAAACGATCGCGGATTTTGAACGTACGCTTTCGGAGATCAAAGCGCTCCGTCCCGACAACCTCACCGTGCATACGCTTGCAATCAAGCGTTCGAGCAGACTGAAGGACCGGCTGGACGAGTACCCTCTTCCGCCACGATCGGACGTGGAAACCATGATCGACATGGGATTTTCAGCGGCAAAGGAAATCGGGCTTTGGCCGTACTATATGTACCGGCAGAAGTATCAGAACGGCAACCTTGAAAATGTCGGCTATGCGGCAGACGGCAAGCTCTGCGTCTACAATGTCGACATGATGGAGGAAACGACCTCCATTCTTGCGCAAGGCGCAGGAGCGATGACAAAGCGTGTGTTCGATTCCGAGAATCGCGTCGAGCGCATCCCGAACCCGAAAGACGTGCCGACCTACGGAGCAAAGCTGAATGTGTTGGACACCGCCAAAAGAAAGCTGTTTCTGTGCGAGAATAAATCTTGACAACCGGGTTTTGCATGGTATAATAAGCGCAAAGCGTTGAACGGAAGAGTACCGGTCCGAAGTTTCCAAGAGAGCATGCCCGCGGCTGGAAGGCATGTAAACAGACGACATGGGAAGGACATCCACGAAGCTTCATGTCGGAAGAAAAAGGCATGACGGAGACCCTTCGTTATCGGGGAAAAGCGCGCAGTATCTACTGCGAAACAGGGTGGCACCGCGGTCCTTCCGTCCCTATCATGGGCGAAAGACCGCGATTTTTTATAGGAGGTTTTTTATGGCATACAAAGCGCCGAAAGGCACAAAGGACGTACTCCCGGAGGAGAGCTATCGTTGGCAGTACTTAGAGAGCACGATCCGTAAGATCGTCAGAAAATACGGACTTTTGGAAGCGCGTACCCCGTGCATCGAGCACACCGAGCTTTTTCTGCGCGGCGTGGGCGATACAACGGATATCGTACAGAAGGAAATGTACACCTTCACCGACAAGGGCGACCGCAGCAT
>CAMNHT010000156.1 GCA_946539625.1 uncultured Clostridia bacterium
CGCCTAAGAGCGATTGACCCGATTCAACCGTCGATTGCCGGATTTTTACCGCTTCGTACTGTATACTGAATACCATGAAAACGATTTTACCCTACCTGAAACCTTACAGAAAACAAATTCTCCTGACCGGGCTTTTATGCATTCTGTTCACGCTCGGCGGCGCGTTTCTGCCGTATCTGATGAGCCGTATCGTCGACGACGGCATCGCGGCGGGCGACATGGGCGTGATCCTGAAATTCGGCGGATTGATGCTCCTGCTTGCGGTCGTGTCCATGCTTTGCGCGCTGTGGATGGGCGCGGTGAACGCCCGGATCTCCGCGAGCTTTTCAAGCGATCTCAAACGCAGCATCTTCAATAAGGCGTCCGCGCTGGATTTTGAGCACTTTTCGAAGATCGGCACGTCGGGACTTTTGACGCGTTCCACGCACGACGTTTCCACGATCTCGGATATGTCCGGCATGTTTGTGAACGTCGTTGTGATGGTTCCGATCATGATCGCGGGCGGTGTGGCGTTTGCGTTTTTAAGCGACCGTGTGCTTGCGCTCATTCTGCTTGTGTCCATGCCGATCGCGTTTCTGATCCTGTTCCCGATCCTGCGGCATCTTGATCGACTCTGGAAGCTAAGTGACGAATACATCGACGAGCAGAACCGGCTGATGCGCGAACGGCTTTCCGGCATCCGCGTCATTCGCGCGTTCGACAAGGAAGCGCACGAGCACGGACGCATTGCGCACGCGACCGAAGAGATGGCAAAGTACATCATCCGCGCAAATGTCCGCGCGGGTTACGTGAACCCGGTGTGCATGCTGGTGCTGAATCTTGCGGCGGTCGTGATGCTTCTCGTCGGCGCAAACCGTCTGCAGGATCCCGTGCTGATGGAAAACGGACTCACCGCGGGCGGCATCATTGCAACGGTACAGTACGTTGCGCTGATCTTAAACGGCGTTATGATGCTTTCGTGGACATTTGCGTTTCTGCCGCACCTCAAGGTCTGCGTGAACCGCGTGACCGAGGTATTGGAGCTTCCGGACGAGCCGGCGGATGCGGGCGACGGCGCCATTGCCGAAGGCGATCTCGTGCTTGAAAACGTCAGCTTTGCCTATCCCGACAGCGAGCTCAGAACGATTTCGGACATCAGTCTCACGGTCAAAGCGGGGGAGACCGCCGCCATCATCGGCGGCACCGGCAGCGGCAAATCGACGATTCTGAAGCTTTTGCTGGATTTCTATCCGCCGACCGAGGGAAGTATTTCACTCGGCGGCGTTCCGTATGAGAAGATCGGACGCGGCGGCGTGCGCGAAAGCGTTTCCGCGTCACTGCAAAAGGGCATGGTATTCGAAGGGACCGTTCTCGACAACGTGCGCATGGGCGATCCGAACGCGAGCGAGGACGCGGTACGGAACGTTCTCGACATCGCGCAGATGACGGAGTTCGTTGATTCACATGAGGAAGGACTGAATTACCGCCTTGCGCAGTCCGGCGCAAACATTTCGGGCGGACAGAAGCAGCGCATCAGTATTGCGCGAACGATCCTGAAGCCCGCGTCGGTCTACGTGTTCGACGACAGCTTTTCCGCGCTCGATTATCTTACCGAGAGCAAGCTCAGAAAGAGTCTGAACCGCTATCTTGCGGGTAAAACGCAGATCATCATCACACAGCGCGCCGCGACCGCTATGCGCTGTGACCGCATCTTCGTCCTCGAACAGGGCAGCATTGTCGGCAGCGGTACGCACGAGGAGCTTGTGAAGTCGTGCAGGGTCTATCGCGAGATCGTCCGCTCGCAGCTGGGAGGTGAGGCGATATGAAGAAACAGAAAACCTCCGGAAAAATCGTTCTTCGCATCTTAAAGGACACAAAGCCGATTGCGGGCTGGCTCGTGCTCGGCGCGTTCATCAGCCTCATTTCGGTTGCGCTGTCGCTGGCGACGCCGAGGATCCTTTCCGCGCTGTCCGACCGGCTCTATGACTATTGGGAGCCCATGCACCTCGGTAAGATGGCGACGTTTGATAACCATGCGTTTGCGCTCGGGTGCGTATTGCTCGCCGCGGCGTATGCGGGAAGCTCGCTTGCGGCGATCGCCGAAATGCTCATCATGAACAACGTCGTGTCGAAACATTTCACCTGTGCGATCCGTATCCGCATGAGCGACAAGATCCGCCGTCTTCCGGTGCGCTACGTCGATCAGACGCCGAACGGCGAGATCATCTCGCACATGACCGACGACGTTTCCACGATGGGAACGACGATCCACAGCTTCCTGGAAACGCTGATCTCCGGCGTTCTGAAGCTTCTCGGCATCATCGTATTGATCTTTATGCTGAACCCGATCCTTGCCGCGGCGGTCATCGTGTTTGTGCCGCTTTCGCTGATCCTGTCGGCAAAGATCGCGGGCAAGAGTGAGAAATACTTCGCCGAAGTACGCAAAAAGAACGGCGAAATGTACGCGCTGACCGAGGAGACCTTCACGGGCTTCGATACGGTCAAGGCGTTCCATCTCGAGGGCCGTCAGCGTGAACGCCAGACGGCGCTCTGCAACGACATGCGCGACGCGGCGCGAAAGGGCACGTTCCTTGCGTCGATCGTACAGCCGATCGTGGCGCTTTCGAATAACATTGCATATATCGCGATCTGCATCATCGGCGGCATCTTCGTCGCCAACAACCTGTTCGGCATGAGCGTCGGCACGATCGTGGCGTTCGTGCTCTACGCACGCATGTTTGCGGGTCCTCTCGAGAGTATCGCGCAGGGCTTTTCCATGCTGCAGCATACGATCGCGTCTGCCGAGCGCGTCTATAAAATGCTCGATGAAGAGGAAATGACGGAAGTCACGGAGGAGACCGCGCCGGAGGGCAAGGGCAACGTGCGGTTTGAAAACGTCGACTTCTCCTACGACCCGAAACAGCCGCTGATCAAGGGACTGACGATCAACGTGCACGCGGGCGAAAAGGTCGCCGTCGTCGGACCGACCGGCGGCGGCAAGACCACGATCGTCAACCTTCTCATGCGCTTCTACGACGTCGACGGCGGGCGGATCCTTGTCGACGGCAAGGACGTTATGAAAATGCCCAGAAACGCGCTGCGAAGCGTCTTCTCGATGGTTTTGCAGGATACGTGGCTGTTCAGTGGCACGATCTACGACAACATCGCCTACGGCAGACCCGATGCGACGGAAGAAGAGGTGCACGAGGCGGCAAAGCGCGCGCACGTCGACCGGTTCATCCGCTCACTTCCAAAGGGCTACGACACCGTCATCAACGAGGAGACGACGAACATCTCCGGCGGGCAGAAACAGCTCCTCACCATCGCCCGTGCCTATCTTGCAAACCGTCCGATCCTGATCCTCGACGAGGCGACCAGCAACGTCGACACCCGTACCGAGATTTTGATCCAGCGCACAATGGACGATCTCATGAAGGACCGCACGAGCTTTGTCATTGCGCACCGCCTGTCCACCATCGTCGACGCGGACACGATCCTTGTCGTCAACAACGGCTCGATCGTGGAACAGGGCACGCATAAGGAGCTTCTCGAAAAGAACGGCTTCTACGCTGAGATCTACAATTCGCAGTACGAACTGCTGAACTGACGGGCAACGAAAAAAGGGGGCTGTTAAAAAAGTCCGAAGACGTGTCATTTTGAGGAGTATTTGCGACGAAGGATCTTGAAAAATCGGAGTTTTCACTGCTTTTTTGAAAGATTCTTCGCCTTCCACTTCGTTACAGCGGAAGATCGCGCGCTTCCCGCGCGTGCCATGCTCAGAATGACAGGACTTTTTTAACAGCCCCATTTATCATATTTGTTTATCTTCGCAGACGGATGCTTTTTCCT
>CAMNHT010000157.1 GCA_946539625.1 uncultured Clostridia bacterium
TAGCGCAGTCCGACGTAGCCGAGGATCATCGACAGTACATAAAGCGCGCTTGCCGGCATATAGGTCCAGATGTCCGAAAGCGTGATCGTTACGCCGCCGAACAGCAGTTCATACCCCGCGTGCAGGCCCATGACGAGACCGACCGCCATTGCCATCTTCCAATGGCTCAGCTTATCATTCTGTTTTGATCCGATCTTTGAAAACAGATCTGAGCCGCTCCAGCAGAGCAGCGCGACAATCGACAATAAAAACCACATAATCCTTTCCCCTCAAAAAGACGGCTCCGAAACGAAGCCGTCATTGTTCATGATTTCTTTTCGGGCGCTCCCGGCGCGTTGTTCGGCCTCTTTCTTGTGCGGCGGCGGTACTGCTGTTTTCCCTGTCCCGCTCCGCCTTCCGGCTTCTGCTGTTCCGGTTTCTGCGCCGGCTTTGGCTGTTCCGGTTTCTGCGCAGTCTTCGCTTGATCCTGTTTCGGCTGCTCTGACTTACGCTGCTGTCCTCTGCCGTTTCTGCGCGAATTGTTTGCGGCTTCTTTTCTGAACTGCGTATCCGCGTCCTTCTCCTTTGCCGCTTCCGGTTTTTTCGCCGCAAGCGCTTCCTCCGGCAGCGGTTCACCCGGCGCCGAAAGATGCGTATACGGATATTCGCGCACGTCGATCGAGCCGTCCTCCATCGTAAGCCGCACCTTCGTGCGCTCCGTGATCGCGTTGTTCTCCACGACCACGCCGACGCCGTCGACCGTGTTGACCTCCTTGCCCGGCTTCGGCATCTTGCTCCGCGCCGCTTCGTATGCGCTCTGCTCGTACTGCAGGCAGCACATCAGGCGTCCGCAAAGCCCTGAGATCTTGGTGGGACTCAAGGACAGGTTTTGTTCCTTTGCCATCTTGATCGAAACGGGACGGAAGTCGTCCAAAAATGCCTTGCAGCATACGAGCCGCCCGCACGGGCCGAGCCCGCCGAGCATCTTTGCCTCGTCGCGCACGCCGATCTGCCGAAGCTCGATCCGCGTTTTCAGCGCGTACGCAAGATCCTTGACAAGCTCCCGGAAGTCCACGCGCTCATCCGCCGTGAAATAGAACACCACCTTGCTGCCGTTAAACGTGTATTCCACGTCCACAAGCTTCATGTCGAGCTCATGCGCTTCGATCTTTTCAAGACAGATCGCGAACGCTTCGCTTTCCTTTGCCGCGTACTGCGCGCGCAGACGCTTGTCCTCATCCGTGGCGATACGCACGACCGGCTTCAGAGGCGCGACGACTTCGCTTTCGTCGACCTCCTTCGGCTCGCCCTGCACCTCGCCGTATTCCATGCCGCGCGCCGTTTCGACGATCACGCCGTCGTCCGCTTTTACAGGCAGATCAAGCGGATCAAACCAGTAGACGCGTCCGCTTGTTTTGAATTTTACTCCGATGACTTTAACCATTGTTTCCCCTTACGGCAGCTTTGCCAAGATCCAGTCGACCGTCATGGCGGGGCTTGCCTTGTAAGCAAGCATCTCCTTTGCGTCGACCGCAATCTGTATCATACCTTGAATTTGTCCGATTGTAAAGGTCGAATTGAAAATTGTTTCGACCTCCGTGCAATCCGTGTTGCGTACGTCCCGCACGCCGTTTTTCATGCGCAGCACGTCCGAAAGGATCGAAAACAGGACGTCCAAAAAAGCGTCGAGCAGTACTGCACTGACTTTTTTTGCCTTTTTCGCCGTTCCGTCCTCGCCTTCCTCCGTTACCGTATCGGTGCACAGCGCCGACAGCGCGGCATACGGCTTGCTCTTCGACGCAAATCGCCGGATGCAGGCGATCGCCTCACGTCGGAACGCAAGAGAATCCTCCTGTAAGAACGCTTCCGCGCGTCCGTAGATGCCGTCACTTAGCTTTGCCGCAAGCGCCGCCTTTTTCGGATCAACGCCGTTTTGCATCAACCGATCCCGGATCGTCTCCCACGGTTCCGTTTCCGCCCGCAGGATCATGCAGCGCGACAGAATCGTCGGGCGAAAGCCCGACTCCGTCCCGGTCAGCAGAAGCAGCGTGTCGGAAGGCGGTTCCTCCAGCGTTTTCAGCAGCACATCCTGCGCCGCTTCACTCATGGTGTGCGCATCCGGAAACAGAATGCAGTGCCGTCCGCGCTCGTATGCCTCGGCATTGATCACGCTAAGCGCGTCTCGCACCGTCTTGACCTGATAATCCGCGGGCTCCAGATAAAACGGGCAGTTATTCAGCCCCGTCACATCGTCCGTATGCAGTAAAAACCGCGCGGCGGCGCGGCGGGCAAGCGCGTATTGTCCGCTCTCCTTCGCTCCCGCAAACAGGATCGCATGCGGCACCTCACCGCGTTCGATCCGATCCATCCAGTCATTCCTTTGCATGCACTGCCTCCGAGAGCTTTCTTAGGAGCGCGTCCGACGCGTTCATACATACGACGCGCAGTTCGCCGTCCTTCCGGTACCAGACGGCCGTCGTCTTTTCCCGCGCGCCGTGAAACGTACACTGATCCGGCTTCGCGTCCGTTTTGCGATATGTGCCGACCTCCGTCACCGACGCAAGCGGCAAAGTGAGAAGCTGCTTCTGTTTTTTTCCGACGATTTGCGTGATGCGCAGTTCCGTGTCGTACAGTTCATACAGATAATCCACGAGCCGCGTGCGATAGATCCAATACCCCGTCCCGAGCAGGACCGCATACAGCCCGATCTGTACATACAGCTTGTCCACGCCGAGCCGATCTGCCAGCAAGTGCGAAAGAAAAATGGCCGCAAACGTACCGAGCAGCAGCAAAACGTACAGTGCGCCGTCCGTCCGGACGATCCCGCGCTTCGGCTCCGTGCGCTCCGTATGAATAATGTGCGGCATTCTTCGTTCCATGCGGCTATTGTACAACAAAAAAGCGGATTCGTCAATCAAACCGCAAAATAGTTAGCATTTACGAGATTATAAGTGAATTTTATTTATATTTCCTTATAATCATGATTATTTGCCGTTGCGAAAATCCGACCGTACTGCTATTATATCGCTTGCAGCATTCCTCAGTAGCTCAATGGCAGAGCATTCGGCTGTTAACCGAAGGGTTGTAAGTTCGAGTCTTACCTGGGGAGCCAATTGGAACAAATCCGAACCTGAAGCTTGTAGGCGATGGGTTCGGATTTGTTGTTTATCTCAGCACTTCTGAAATAAAACCAAAACGGAGGAAAAAGAGATGAACACAAACGAAATTGGCTGGATCGGGCGCTACGGATACAAACTGCTTGCGATGCTCAAAGAACATGATCCCGACAGGTACACCTCCCTGCTGTTCGAGGGAACGCTGAAGGAATACCTGCTTGCGCAGGACGAGTACATCAGCGAGCGCATTTGGGATCTGACAATGGAGCTCGCAAAGAAAAACGGCGTCAACGAAGACTTAAAGCGACGCGATCAGCTGCGCTGGGTACAGGAAGTCAATTCCTACCGGAGCATTGCGGAAGAAATGGTGCTTGCGGAATACCTGGATTAATCAGTCATTTCAAGTACGAAAAAAGATAGCAGGAGTGAAGTATATTTCTGCTATCTTTCTTTATCACGCTATTCTATCACAAAACACAGAGTGTTTAGTCCATTATATGCCTTGGCCAGAGTTCTTCAATTTTCTTATATATCCATATAAATATGTGTAATTCTCTTCCACGCTTTTTGAAACCATCAGATAACAATGATTTTTCTTTTACAATTACCTTGACAACCGCTATTAATTGCCAAACCCTTCGACTAAAAAGTTTTTAAGCGTTTCAGGCTCATTGTTAGGAGTACTGTATCCTTGAAAACTACCATGGAGTAGTTTACAAATCTGATTGA
>CAMNHT010000158.1 GCA_946539625.1 uncultured Clostridia bacterium
ACCCGCATAGCGGGTGGATTTCTGTTTCGCTTCGCTCAACTGTCTAAAGACGTATAAAAACGGACCGCAGTTCAATCGCGGTCCGTTTTGTGTTGCGTTGTTATTTGGAACGATGTCTGTACGTGAGCGGGCTGAACAGCATGATGATCGGGAACAGCTCGAGTCTGCCCGCAAGCATTTCAAACGAGAGCAGCACCTTCGATGCGCTGCTGTAAAAGCCGTAGTTGCCGGTCGGTCCGACCTTGCCGAGACCGGGTCCGATGTTCGAAAGGCACGCGAGCGCCGCCGTGAAGTTGGTCTCGAAATCCTGTTCGTCGAGCGATAGCAGAAACACGCCGAGCGCGAGACAGGCGATGTACAGCAGGAAGAACGTGAGTGTGGAGCGTAAAAGATCCGTTCCGAGCGGTTTGCCCTCCATCCGCACGACCGTGACCGAACGCGGATGCAGCAGTTTTCGGATCTCCTGCCGCGCCGATTTAAACAGGATCACGACGCGGCTGATCTTCAGCGCGCCGCCGGTGGACCCCGCGCATGCGCCGAAGAACATCAGCAGCACCAGGATCATTCTGGAAAACGCCGGCCAGAGATTGAAGTCCGCCGTGGCATAGCCGGTCGTCGTGATGATCGACGAAACCTGAAAGAACGCGTCCCGGAGCGAGATGCCGAAGCTGTTCGCGGAGGAAATCGTATTGACTGTGATCAGCGCGACAGCCGCCGCAACGATGCAGAAATATACGCGAAGCTCCTCGGACCGAACCGCGTTTTTCCACTTGCCGATCAGGATCAGATGATAGAGGCTGAAGTTGACGCCGAACAGCAGCATGAACACCGAAAGCACAACGTGGATGTAAGTGCTGTCATACGCCGCGATGCCCGCGTTTTTGACCGCGAATCCGCCCGTGCCCGCCGCGCCGAACGCGTGGCAGACCGATTCAAACAGCGGCATGCCGCCCGCCCACAGCAGGATGATGAGAATCACCGTGAGCGCGGAATAGACGGCGTACAGGATCTTTGCGGTATCGCGCATGCGGGGAACGAGCTTGCCCTTGACGGGACCCGGGACCTCGGCGCGCATCAAATGCATGGAACGCTCCTCGCTCATCGGCATGACCGCCAGTACGAACACCAGCACACCCATGCCGCCGACCCAGTGTGAAAAGCTCCTCCAGAACAGAATGCAGCGCGGAAGCTGTTCAACCGAGGAGAGAATCGAAGCGCCGGTCGTCGTGAAGCCGGACACGATCTCGAAAAGGCAGTCCCAGAAGGTACGGAATTCGCCCGAAAGCCACAGCGGCACTGCGCCGAACAAGCTCATCAGAAGCCACGCCGCGGCGACGGTCAGAAAGCCCTCACGCGCATAGATGGCCGTGTTCTTCGGTTTTTTGATGCCGAAAAGTCCCAGAAGCACCAACGCGCCCATCGCGGGCAGAAAACACCATGTGATCGCCTCGCGGTAATAGAGCCCGACGAATACCGACGGCAGCATGAGCAGCGCTTCGAGAAGCAGGATCCGTCCCAGCAGGAATACGACCATGCGGCGGTTCATCTTGCTTCCTCCATGATATCGCCGAGGTCGTTCATGCGATGCTGTTCGGTCACGACCAGTACGACGTCGCCTGCCTGTATCGTGTCTGCGCCGCCCGGAATGATCGCCTTGCCGTTGCGCACAAGGCACGCGATCAGAAGATGCTTTTTCGTTTTCAGATCCTTCAGGGGGATATTCAGAAGATTCCTGTTTTCGTCGCTCGCGTTGAATTCGAGCACCTCGATCGAGCCGTCCGCGATCTTGTACAGTCCGCGGATGCGTCCGTGGTCCGCGCTCGCCTCACGGGCGCGCACATACCGCAGGATCTGGTTCGTCGCAAGACTTTTCGGAGAGATGACGGAGTCGAGCGCCGTGTCCTTGACAAGGCTTACAAGCCCGTCGTTGTTGACCTTTGCAATGACCTTCGAGACGTTTTGCCGCTTTGCGAACAGCGCGGACAGGACATTGCCCTCGTCAAGTCCGGTCAACGCGACAAATGCGTCGGCGCTTGCAAGTCCCTCCTCCTGCATCAGTTCATGATCGGTCACGTCGCCGTGCAAGACGACCGCATCCGGCAGGAGCTCCGCAATGTTGCGCGCGGATTCCCTGTTCCGCTCAATGATCTTGACCGTGATATTGCTTTTGGTCAGCTCCTGCGCAAGGTAATAGCTGATGCGTCCGCCGCCGCCGAGAAAGACCGAACGGACCGGATTTGCAATCACGCCCGCCTTCCGAAGCGCCTTTGCGACCTCGCGCGGGGCGCCCGTCACATACAAAACGTCGCCGCCCGCAAGCGTGAAGCCGCCGGACGGGATCGTGAATTCACCGTTGCGCTCGACCGCGCAGATCAGGACCTTGACGCCGAGTTTCTGGGGCAGTTCATACAACGGAATGCCGGAAAGCACGCTTTTTTCCGGAAGACGGCTGGAAACAAGCTCTACGTGTCCGCGGGCGAACAGCTCGACGTGCGTCGCCGCCGGAAACCGCAGAACGCGCGCGATCTCTTCTGCTGCCTGCCGATCCGGATTAACCGTCATCGAAAGGCCGAGGTCGTCGGAGATTCGATACATATTGTTCGCGTATTCGGGGTCGCGGACGCGCGCGATCGTATGCTTTGTGCCGATCTTATGCGCCATGAGGCAGGAAAGCAGGTTGATTTCGTCGCTCTGCGTCACCGCGAGCAGTAAATCGGAATCCTCCGCTCCCGCTTCCTCCAGCACGGAAAAGACTGCGCCGTTGCCGACATAGCCGATTACATCCTGTGTGTTGCTGATCTGCTCGATGACCGATTCGCTTTTGTCAACGACGGTCACGCGGTGTCCCTCCTTGACAAGCTGCACCGCAAGCGTCGATCCCATCTTCCCGCATCCGACGATCATGATCTGCATAGGCTTTCCTCCGCGCTTTATTTCCGATCAATAATAATTTAGTATATCAAGGATATACGAAAAATGCAAGATTCCCCTTTGAGCGCGTACAATCGTTCCGTTTTCCGCAATTGGGGCTTGTGGTCCCGGAAAAAATGTGCTATGATAAATTGATTATCCGAAAAGGAGATTCCCATGAAAAAACTGATTTCGTTCTTTCTCATTGCGGTCCTGCTGTTTACGGCCGCAGCGTGCGCAAGCAGCAGCGCTGCGCCGCAGACCACACGCGGCGAGATTTCCGTTGCATGTGACAACGCGCTTACAAAGGATCTGCTCGTGTACTTCCAGGCAAACCAGTCCGTCCGCGCGACCGGCGTTCTTCTCGACGCCGAAACCGATTACGACGCGCTTGCCGACACTGCGTCCGTTGCCCTGCTGAAGGACGAAGCGACCGCGGAGCAGCTCAAAGCGCTCGGCTGGACCGAGGCGGAAAACTGGACCGAGGCGCAGAAACAGGCCAACGCGGAGCTGTTTGATTTTATCGTGCTCGTCTCCCCCTCCGTCAATGAAAGCGGGAAGAAAGCCGCAAAGATCCTTACGGACTGGCTCGTCGGCGACGGCACCTATGAAGCCACGATCTCGACCATGTCCGGAAGCTGCAGCTGCAAGCGCACGGAAACGAAGGTCACGGTCACAAGCGACGCGCCGGAACTGGCGAAGGACGCGCGCTTTGCCGCCCTCGTCAATCCGTAACAGATCCGCATACACGAAGATCCCGGAACCGCTCCGGGATCTTTTTTCTTCTGTCATTTCTATATGGCATGATCCTTCGGATCTGTCATTCTGAGGAGGCATTGCCTTCCGGATCTGTCATTCTGAGGAGGC
>CAMNHT010000159.1 GCA_946539625.1 uncultured Clostridia bacterium
AAGGAAGTCTGCCTCGAGGAACAGCAGTTCGTCAAGAACCCGGACATCACCATCAAGGAGATGCTCCAGCAGAAGCATGCTTCAAAGGTTCTCGCGTTCGTCCGCTTCGAGAAGGGCGAGGGCATCGAAAAGCGCAAGGACAACTTCGCGGAAGAGATCGCGAACATGACAAAATAAGTTCCGAACACCAAAAAGCACCGGTTTCCGGTGCTTTTTTCATATTGGAGTATTCAACCGTTCGGATCCCGCAAAGAGAACGGGTAAAAGAATTATTAGTGATTGCTTTTCTGAAATGAATGTATTATAATAGTTTTGTGCATAGTTATAAATTTGCACAGCAAACGAGGGGATCTCCGTTGGATCACGCGATCTCGGCGGGTTCATCGGACGCCAAATCAGAAAGGGATAGGGTTTATGAATTCAAAGACTGCGTTCTACATCCTGAAAAGAATCCTTCTTGCGATCCTGACCGTTTGGATCGTCATCACAGTGACATTTTTCGTCATGCATGCCGTCCCGGGCGGTCCGTTTTTAAGTGAGAAGGCGATCTCGGCTTCTGCGCAGGCAGCGTTGGAAGCAAAATATGGTCTGGATAAGCCGCTGCTCGTTCAGTACGGCACCTATCTCAAGGACATCGTGACAAAATTTGACTTTGGTCCGTCGATCAAGCAGCGTGGGCGCATGGTCATTGATATCATTGCAGACGGTATGAAAACCTCTGCAAAGCTGGGCGTCATTGCAGCGGTCATCGCTGCGATCTTCGGCATCGTTCTCGGCGCGGTCGCGGCACTGCGGAGAAATAAACTGATCGACAAGATCATCATGGTCATTACAACGGCATTTGTTTCCATGCCGTCATTTATTATGGGGTCGCTGCTGCTGATTTTGTTTGCGATCACGTTCCATATTCTTCCCGCAAACGGCGCTGCAAGAGGCGGTCTCATCTTGCCGATCATCACGCTTTCGCTCTATCCGATGGCGTATATAACGCGATTGACGCGTTCTTCCATGCTGGATGTGCTCGGGCAGGACTATATCCGCACCGCAAAGGCAAAGGGCGTTTCCGGCGTCAAGATCATCTTCGGACACGCGCTGAAAAATTCCCTGATCCCGGTCATTACATACTTCGGGCCGATGCTTGCATATATCGTGACCGGGTCTTTGGTTGTGGAAAAAATCTTTGCCGTACCCGGCATCGGCAGGGCCTTTGTCAAGAGCATTACCGACCGCGACTATCCAATGGTCATGGGGACGACGATCGTTCTGGCAGTATTGATTGTTATCATGAACCTGGTCAGCGATATCCTTTATAAGATCGTCGATCCGCGAATCAATCTGGAATGAGGGAAGATGCAGACATGAAAGATTTTAAAGATATCCGCAAAAAGTTTTCCATGCATGTGGACCTCGACGCTTTCATTCCCGCCACCGACGAAGAAAAAGCGTACATGGTACAAATGCGTCCATCGTCCACGTTCTTCCGTGACGGCGTGAAACGCCTTCTGAAAAACAAAGTCGCCACAGTCAGCCTGATCGTGATCATCGTCATCACGCTGTCTTCGTTGATCATCCCGTTGTTCTGGCCGTATGCGTTCGGCGAGCAGCTCGGCATTCAGCCCGGCAAACCGGTCGACAGCTCCTACGGTAATCTTGCACCTTTTGAGTACGGCAAAACGGAACAGGAGCGCATCGCCGCCGGGGAAAAGATCTTTCCGCATATCTTCGGAACGGACGAACGCGGACGCGACTATTTCATCCGCGTTATCTACGGGACCCGCATTTCGCTTGCTGTCGGCTTCTTTGCCAGCATCATCGTTTTGATCATCGGCATGACGATCGGCTCGATCGCAGGATATTGCGGCGGAGCGGTCGACCTCGTCATCATGCGCATCGTCGATATCATCTATTCACTGCCCGATATGCTGATGGTCATTCTGCTTGCGTCCGTTCTCAAAAAGACGCTGGGAACGGCGCTTGAAGGTACCGCGCTGGAAAAGATCGGTACCAACATCATCAGCTTATTCATCGTCTTCGGCGTGCTGTACTGGGTCAGCATGTCACGACTGATCCGCGGACAGATTCTTTCGCTGCGCGAACAGGAATACGTTCTTGCGTCCCGCGCTGCCGGTGCAAAGGGGAGCTGGATCATTCGAAAGCACCTGCTGCCGAACAGCATCAGTGTGGTCATCATCTCCACTGCGCTGCAGATCCCGAACGCGATCTTTACGGAAAGCTTCCTGTCCTTCCTCGGACTCGGCGTCAATGCGCCGATGCCGTCGCTCGGATCGCTCGCTTCGGACGCGCTGAACGGTCTGTCCTCTTACCCGTATCGTATGATCATTCCGGCCATCGTCATTTCGCTGATCGTACTTTCGCTGAACCTGTTCGGCGACGGCTTGCGTGACGCATTTGACCCGAAGCTGAGAAACTGAGAGGGAGGGTGAAACAATGTCAGCTGAACCGTTATTGAAAGTACGCGATCTGCATACCTCCTTCTTTACCCCTGCGGGAGAAGTCAAAGCCGTCAACGGTGTTTCCTTCAACCTCGATCGCGGCAAGGTGCTCGGCATCGTCGGTGAATCCGGCTCCGGCAAATCCGTTACCGCCTATTCCATCATGCAGATCCTTGCTTCCACGGGCAAGATCGTTTCAGGCTCCATCAAACTGGATGGGCAGGAATTGGTCGGGGTGGGCGAATCCGTGATGAAGACCGTCCGCGGAAACAAAATTTCCATCATCTTCCAGGACCCCATGACGTCTCTGAATCCGACCTATACGATCGGACATCAGCTGATGGAGGCGATCATGTTGCACACCGATCGCAACAAGGCACAGGCGCGCGAACGTGCGATCGAAATGCTGAAGCTGGTTAACGTCAACGAGCCCGAAAAGCGCATGAATCAATATCCCTTCGAGCATTCCGGCGGTATGCGGCAGCGCGTTATGATCGCGATGGCGCTCGCGTGCGAACCGGACATTCTGATCGCTGACGAGCCGACCACCGCACTTGACGTGACGATCCAGGCACAGATCCTTGAACTGATGAAATCGCTGCAGGAAGAACTCGGTATGGCGATCATCATGATCACGCACGATCTCGGTGTTGTGGCGCAGATGTGCGACGAGGTCATCGTCATGTATGCCGGTTCGATCTGCGAACAGGGTACGGCGGAGGAGATTTTCTATAATCCCAAGCACGAGTATACCAAGGGTTTGATGCGTTCGATCCCGACGGCGGATACGGCGGGCAGCAAGCTGCAGCCGATCACCGGTACGCCGATCGATCTTCTGAACATGCCGGAGGGGTGTCCGTTCGCGCCGCGCTGCAATAACGCGATGAAGATCTGCCTGAGACAGCGCTGTGAACGCATGCGCATCAACGACGAACACTTTGCCGCCTGCTGGATGAACGTAAAGGAAGGCATTGAAAACGGCACGATCGTGCCGGAGGAGGAAGGCGGTGAGAATGCATGAGCGAGCATATTGAGAAGAACGGTGAAATCCTGGTTGACGTTCAGCACCTCAAACAGTATTTCAACATCAATGTCGGCTGGTTTAAAACAAAGCCGCTGAAGGCGGTCGACGATGTTTCATTCTCCATCCGCCGCGGGGAAACGCTCGGTCTCGTCGGAGAATCCGGCTGCGGAAAAACCACCGTCGGACGTTCGATCCTGCATCTGTATCAACCGACCGCGGGCGAAGTGGTCTTCAACGGACGTCCGATCCGGAACCGTTCGGATATTCGTGAACTGCGCAAAAAGGCGAC
>CAMNHT010000160.1 GCA_946539625.1 uncultured Clostridia bacterium
TCGATGGTCACGCCCGCTTCTTTTGCGCAGGTGATCCTGCCGAAGGGCACGACCACGATCATCGCCGACCCGCACGAGATCGCAAACGTCGCGGGCAAAGAAGGTCTTTCGGCGATCATGGCGCTTTCCGAAGGGGTTCCGCTGGACATTCATTTCATGCTGCCCTCATGCGTGCCCGCTACGCCGTTTGAGCACAGCGGCGCAACGCTGTCCGCAAAGGATCTTGCCGCGTTCATGGATGAGCCGAGTGTGGTCGGACTCGGCGAAGTCATGGACTACGCCTCGGTCGTGTCCGCAGCGCCGGAGATGATCTTTAAGCTCCAATGCTTTTACGATCGTCCGATCGACGGGCACGCGCCGATGCTGACCGGGAAGGCGTTGAACGCCTACTGTCTTGCAGGGCCGCGCACCGACCACGAATGCTCGAACTTCGCGGAGCTCAAAGAAAAGCTCAGAAACGGCATGTACATCCTCATCCGCATGGGCTCTGCGGCAAACGGCGTAACCGAAATGTTCGACGGGCTCGTTTCGGAGGGACTGCCCACCGACCGCATCTGCTTCTGCACCGATGACAAGCACCTTGAGAACATCCGTTCCGAGGGGCATATCAACCACATCGTGAATACAGCAATCTCCCGGGGGATCCGTCCGCTTGACGCGATCCGCATGGCGACGCTGAATACAGCGAATGCCTTCGGGCTCATGCGCGTCGGTGCGATCGCGCCGGGATACCGTGCAAACTTTGTGCTGTTCGACGATCTGCATACAATCGAGCCGAAGGCGGTCTTTGCAAACGGCAAGCTTGTCGACCCGAACGCCTCGATTCCCTCCCCTGCGGTTCCAGAAAACGTGAAGAACAGCGTCCATGCCGCGCCGGTCACAAAGGACGGTCTCCGTCTCAAGGCAAAGCCGTTCATGCCGATCATCGAGACCGTTCCGCATCAGCTTGTGACGCGGCTCGTCACCGGCATTGTGCCGACGGATGCGGACGGATACTTTGTTCCGGACGATGGGCTCAACAAACTCGCCGTCATCGAGCGCCATCACGCAACCGGAAACGTCGGCGTCGGCATCGTCGAGGGTATGCACCTGAGAGGCGGCGCGATCGCGGCGACCGTCGCGCACGATTCGCACAACATCGTGGTCGTCGGCGACAACGACGGCGACATGCTCTTTGCAGCGGAAACGCTGAAAGCCTGCGGCGGCGGCTTCACGGTCGTCTCGCAAGGCGAAGTCAAAGCGCTTCTGGAGCTTCCCGTTGCGGGACTGATGAGCGACGAACCGGTCGAAACCGTTCTCCGTAAGCAGCGCGCTCTTTTGGACGCGGCGCACGCGCTCGGCGCGGATGACGCCTGCGATCCTCTCGTGCTTCTCTCGTTCCTTGCCCTGCCGGTCATTCCGGAAGTGCGTCTCACGGACTGCGGGCTGTTCGACGTGCGAACAATGACCTTTTTATACCAAAGCGAACGGTGATGCCTATGTGTTTCTTTCGGAAGAAAAAAGAGTTTACGCAG
Organism: uncultured Clostridia bacterium; assembly: GCA_946539625.1. The sequence goes on from CAMNHT010000160.1 coordinate 1,515, forward strand.
TCTTCAAAGGACGACTGGCGCGCGCAATGGATGGCGCTGTTTCCGCCGGAATGCCGCAATGTGCCCATTACCCTCGACGGCGTAACGCACAAAGTCTATCTCCTTGTGGGGCACAATGCCATGATGATGCAGGACGGGCTTCTCATGGAAGCGTCATTCTTCGACGTATGCGAATTGTTTCAGAAAGCCGGCTACCACGTGATCTGGCTGATGCGCTGCACGCAGGATATCCATAACGGTTACCTCAAGCGTGTCAAAAGCGAGAACGGCGGACAGCGGATGCAATGGCTTTGGAAGAGCCCGACGACGAATTTCGGGCGCTGGAGCTCGGACCAGAAGCACGCCTCGATCCTTCTTCAGATTGATGAGTTGCCCGAAGGCGATATTTCACAATGCGGAAAAAAAGTCCTGCAGCGCGTTGTCTGGGCGGAAAGCGATGATCCCGAAAGCATGGTCCCGAAGCGCACGACCTTTACGACCGTCAACGTTCCCGACACGCCGCCGGAGCTTGTTCGCTGGCTGAACGGCGAGACGCTCAGCCGGTTTCAGGATTGAATGATTACGCCTCCCCCTTTCTCTTTGGGAGAGGCGTTTTGTGTATTTCCGAAGAATATTGATATAAGTATATTTACTGTATCCTTCTTCTTAAGAATATCGACTGTATCGTTTTTCTTAAGGATATCGATTTAATTATATCGATCTTCTTAAGAATCAATATACTTATATATACGCCGTTTCTTTTCGAAATCCTTTTTTTGAACTGTGAACTTCTGAGGACAAAATTCCCGGAAAAAAGGACCGATCTTCTCGACCGGTCCTTTGCGTTATACTGTTATCGTTCCTCCCGGAAGTACGCAAGTCCCAGGCTTTGCGGCGGGAGGTTTTCACGCTTCTTGCGCAAGGAGACGATGATCAGCACGATGAGCGTGACCACATACGGCACAAGCTCGAAGAGTTCCTTGATCCCGATCGGGAAGTTTGTGCTCAGCACCAGCAGACCGCCGAAGCCGATCGAGGCAAAGATGCTGACCGCCGGCCGCCATGTGGTGAAGATGACGATCGCGATCGCAAGCCATCCGGCCGCGTCGATCTGCGGTTCCGACCACGTGCGCGAGCTTGCCATAATGTAATACAGGCCGCCGAGTCCCGCAATCATGCTGCCGATGGTCGTTGCAAGGTATTTATATCGTGTGACGTTGATGCCCGCGGCGTCCGCCGTCGCCGGATTTTCACCGACCGCGCGAAGCTGCAGACCGGTGCGCGTGTACCGCAGGAACAACGAGGTAAGGATCGCGATCCCGATCCCGACGTATGCAAGCCAGCCCGGATGATTTCCGTCTCCGAAGTATGTGACGGATCTCGTGATGTCCAGATTCGCGATGTCGGATTTTGCGAGCTTGGTGAGGACCCCGCCGAGGAAGTTTGCAAACCCGGTACCGAAGATCGTCATCGAAAGACCGGTGACGTTCTGATTTGCGCGCATCGTAACGGTCAGGAAGCAGTACAGAAGCCCCATCAGAAGCGAGCCGACAAGACAGCACAATACCGGTATCATGATCGCGAGGAACGTGTTCATCTCCGCAACGGAATGCTCATAGAGGTACGCACCGGTCGTGCCGGCGATCGCCCCGATGAACATGATGCCCGGAATACCGAGGTTCAGGTTTCCGGATTTCTCCGTCAGGATCTCACCTGTGCTGCCGAACAGCAGCGGCATGCCGTAAACGACGGCTCTCGGAATAAAGTCTAAAAGAAACTTCCACATACGTCACACCTCCCGCTTCTTATGACGGCCGAACTGCAGCTGATAGTTGATGAAGAACTCGCAGCCGATGATAAAGAACAGGATGATCGCCATCAGCATGTTTGCAAAGTTTTTGTCGAGGCTGACGCCGTCCGGCATCGGGACTTCCTTTGCGCCGAACTGCATGAACACCAGGAGCAGCGACGAAAAAATCATACCGATGGGATTGAACTGCGACATCCATGAGACCATGACGGCGGTATAGCCGCGCCCGTCCACGGTGTTGGATGCAATCGTGCCCTCCGCGCCGACGATCAGAAATCCCACCAGTCCGCACAGCGCACCGGAAAGGATCATCGTGCGGATGATCACGCGGTTGACCTTGATGCCGGCATAGGATGCCGTGCGCTCGCTTTCGCCGACGACGGCGATCTCAAAACCGTGCTTGCTGAACCGAAGATACAGATAAATGAGCACGGTCAGCGCGGCGATCACGA
>CAMNHT010000161.1 GCA_946539625.1 uncultured Clostridia bacterium
ATATTCCTTACCTCCTGTGTTTTTCAGTCCCGAATGGCTCGCTTTATTTCAATCCGCGTAGACTTTGGGGGCATATTCCCACAGTATAGGCATCATAATGCAATATCGGATATTATCATTTTCAAATCAATATGTCAAGAAGAAAATTTATGAAATCGAAATATTTTTTACTGACGCCGGATTTATGTGCATAAATTGTATAGGCAGCCGATCATCTGTCTATACTCCGTACAAATCAAAGGAGGTGAAACCATGAAAGGAACCCATACGGGCTGGACCGAACAGGAGGACGCGGCGCTCCTTGAACGCGTGCTGGATGCACGGAAAATGCGGCAGCCGCTGAAGACTGCGTTCGATGCCGTCGCCGAAACGACCCACCGGAGACCGAACAGCGTCCGAAACCATTACTACTCTCAGCTGAAGCCGTCCGAAAAGGCGGAACCGGCGTTTTCCCCCTTCTCCGAGGAGGAGACCGACCGGCTTCTTTCCGCAGTGCTGCTCGCGCTTTCGAACGGGCAGTCGGTACGCGCCTGCACGCTTGAGATGGCTAACGGTGACACGCGTCGCATGCTGCGCTTTCAGAACAAATACCGCGCGCTTCTGAAAACGCAGCCGGAACGCGTCCGCGAAGCGCGCCGGTCGCTGATCGAACAGGGGCACCGCGTGCCGGACCCGTTCGTGCGCGATCCCGGCTTGCCGCACGTCGGGCGTCCGCCGAAGCCCTCGGGCGAGCTCGAGACCCGTATCCGCGCGCTGCTCGACACGCTCTGCCGGAATCTTCTCGCGCTGACGCAGGGCGAGAGCGCGGGCTGAACGAAAAGGAGGCATCCCCTCCTTTTTTTATACTTTCGGAAAGCATTGAAAAAAGCGCCGCCGTCCTTTATAATATCAATTGAAAGGAGCGGTAACGTCATGCTGATCTGGATTCTGATCCTGCTGCTCTCCGCGGGGACCGCCGCGGGGCTTTCTTTCGCGTTCGGTCCGTGCAGAATGTGGTGGTTTTGGGTTCGCATCCCCCTGCTGTTCTGCGCCGCGTATTTTGCGTGGGTGATCCTGTACGCGCTGCTGCTTTGGGTGATCTCCCTGTGCATTGATAAAAACAAGCCGGTCACGAAGGCGCATCACGGCATGCGGCGGCTGATGGTTGAGACGATGGAACTGATCCTGCTCGTCGGGCGCATCCGCGTGCACGCGGAGGGGCTCAAACGCATCGACCGGTCAAAGCCGTTTCTGCTCGTCGCAAACCATCGTTCCATGCTTGACCCATTTCTGCCTTCCGTGCTTTTGAAGGGCACCGAGATCATTTATATCTGCAAACCGGAGATTCTGCGCATGCCGGTCGCGGGAAGCTTTGCGCACATATGCGGCTTTCCGTTCATCGACCGGAGCAACAACCGGGCTGCACTGAAAACGATCCTGCACGCTGTCGATATCCTGAAGGACGAACAGACCTCCGTCGGTATTTTTCCGGAGGGCACGCGCAACAAAACCGACGCGCCGCTTCTCGACCTGCATCCCGGGTCCTTTTCGATCGCAAAGCGCGCAGGCGTGCCGATCGTCGTCGCCGTGAACCGCAGCACCGAAAAGGCGATCCCGCAGTTTCTCTGGCACGGCACGAAGGTCTCGTTCAAGGTCGTCGACGTGCTTTCGCCCGAACAAATCGCCGCGCTTTCCACACAGGAAATCGCAGAGCAGGTCACAAAAACGCTCGAAGCTGAGCTGAAAAACTGAAATTGCACAAGTGAAAACAGCACCTTCAAAGGTGCTGTTTTGCATTCCCGTCAATTCTGCGCGATCCGGTCCGAGACCAGTTCTGCCAGCGTACAGATGAATTCCGCGCTGCTCGGTCGCTCCGAAAACGGAAAGAGCCGCCCGTGGATCTCATCCGAATCGAGAAAGCCCACGCCGATCGCGTCGCGCATCGCGTGTTCCGGGCTGCGCTCTCCGAGAAGATGCTCCAGCACGGGCTGCAGCTCTGCAAGCGGCGGACGTTCGTGCTCGCGCTCTTGTTCCGCAATCATCCGCACGCCCTCGCGCAGCGGTTCGTAGCCGCAGAGATGCGGCGTGATCCCGAATCGCAGCAGCAGCTCTCCGGTCGTGCGGGAAGCGTCCCCCCTGCGGCGCATTGCGCCGAGCGTGCCTCGATCAAAAAACAATCCTTCATCCTTCAACATCAGCCTCTCCCTCCTTTTAGAGACAGTTTGCCAAAAATGAGGAGGAAATACAACGGATGGAGTTTTACATTTCGCGGGCAAGTCGTGAACGATTCTTGAACAAACGTTTATACCATCATTGTTTGACGGGATTTCGGAAGCGTAGGCTTCTCCTGCGAACGTTTTTGCGGCGTGACGGTGAGAATCAGCCCGTCCCCGCCGAGCTTCTTTGCCTCGATGAGCGCAAGCCGTGCGCGCGATCCTCGCAAAAGAAGTTCCATGCGTTTCGGCGCAAGGCGGTTTTCATCCAGCGCGCGAAACAGCGCCGCAAGCTGCTCTGCGGGATAGCAAAGCGAAAGCGTTCCGCCGTTTTTGAGCAGCAGAAATGCCGCGCGGCACCAATCGGAAAGCAGGGAATCGTCCGCATGCCGTGCGATCGCGCGCGGTCCGAGCTCGCCGGTCGTAAAGTACGGCGGATTCATCAGGATGCGTGAAAACGTGCCGTGTCCGAGCACGTCCGGCGCGTCCTCCGCACGTAGGGTCAGAAATCGAATCGTCTGTCCGTTCCGTTCGGCGCTGCGTCGCGCAAGTGCGATCTGCGCTTCGTCAATGTCGATCCCGGTATACGCGCCGCCGTACTGCGCCATTGCGTAAAGACACATGACGCCGTTGCCGGTGCCGAGGTCGAGCACCGTGTCCTTCTCCCCGATCCTCGCAAAATGCACGAGCGCGATGGGGTCCTCCGTAAAGCAGCCGCGCGCGGGGTCCTGAAAGATCCCTGTCTCGCCTTCGATCAGCCATTCCCAGCGTTCCATGCTATCCCTCCGGTACGAACGGATTTCCCGTGCTCTGCGGCGCGGGCGTCGCCTGTTCCGTGACGCCGTCGGCGCCGTAGGCGGCGATCGAAACGCCTGTATAATAATGGAACAAAATCTCACGGTAATCCGAACCGTGCTTTGCCATGCCGTTCGCGCCGTTCTGGCTCATGCCGACGCCGTGCCCGTAGCCCTTGACGTGAAAGACGATCCCGTCCTTTGTCCATTCGATCGTAAACATCGTGCTCCTGAGTCCGAATACATTCCGCGCCTGCTTGCCGGTGATCTTCGTTTTGCCGAGCCGCAGTGTCTCCACACGTCCGCTCTCGTACGCCTTTTCGATCATGATCCCGTCGCGGACGTTATCCTTCGTGATCCCGCTTTCCGGGTATTTTGCCGTAACGAGCTCAACGAGCGCGTCCGTGCCGAAATCCACGTCCTCGGTACGCATCGGATCCTCGTAAGGACTGTCCACGCCGCGAAGATACGGCAGCGCGTTTGCATAGACGTTCTCGGAGTTTTCGGTCTGCCCGCCGGAGCAGGCATGGTACAGCGCGTCGCAGAGCTTGCCGTCATAGACGAGCACCTCGCCTGCCGTCCCCATGACCGCCTCGGCGACGCGGTTGTAGTTGTTTGCGTAATCCTTTCCCCACGCGTTCTGCATCCGCTCATGCGTCGAAAACGCCTGACAGCACTTGCTGTTCGTGCACACGTCGGCGTCCGGATTCGTGTGACAGCCGCCGTGCGCCATGCTGTACAGCGTATAGGTGCGCGACGCGACCGCCT
>CAMNHT010000162.1 GCA_946539625.1 uncultured Clostridia bacterium
GCATTCTCGCAGTTCACGATCTTTGCAATGGGTATCTCGCCTTACATCACGGCGTCCATTATCCTGCAGCTTCTCACGATCGCGATCCCTGCTCTCGAACGGATGAGCAAGGAAGAGGACGGTCGTCAGAAGATCGAGCGCATCACCCGCTATGCGGGCGTCGGCCTCGCGGTCGTGCAGTCGATCGGTATTGTTCTGAGCTACAACGGCGTTTTGAGTGACGGCAGCTACATCGTTTCCAATGCGGACGGACTGTTCGTTCTGCGGCTTGCGATCATCGCGATCTGCGCGGCGGCAGGTACCGCATTCCTGATGTGGCTCGGCGAGCGCATCACGGAGAAGGGAATCGGCAACGGCATTTCGATGCTGATCTTCGCTTCCATCGTGTCCCGCGTGCCCGACTTCATCAAGGAGCGCATCAACGCGATCGCGGCAGCGCCGGGCAGTGTTATGACCTGGGTCACGCTTCTGCTGACCATCGTTGTGATCCTTGCTCTGATCGCATTCGTCGTCTACATCGACAAGGCGGTCCGCAAGATCCCGGTGCAGTACGCAAAGCGCGTGGTCGGTCGCAAGATGTACGGCGGTCAGAACACGCATCTGCCGATGAAGGCGAATGCGAACGGTGTTCTGCCCCTGATCTTCGCCATGACGATCATGCAGTTCCCCGAGATGATCATGCAGTTCTTCCGCCACGGCGGCAGCTTCATGAACTTCTGGTATCGCTGGATGGTGTCCTCACCCAAAGTCTGGGACGGCATGATGTACCAGCCCACCAGCGTTCTGAAGGCAACCGGCGTCACGTACACCGGCATCCAGTATGCACCGTTCGTGTACTATCTGGTATACTTCCTGCTGATCATTGCGTTCGGTTACTTCTACACCTCGATCACGTTCAACCCGGTCGAAATGTCGAAGAACCTGCAGCAAAACGGCGGCTTCATTCCGGGCATTCGTCCGGGCAAGCCGACCGGTGAGTACCTCGGCAAGATCTCGAACCGCCTCACGCTGTTCGGATCCCTGTTCCTCGCGGTCATCGCGATCGTCCCGACCATCATCCTGAACATGATGGGTGTCACCAACATGTTCGGCGCAACATCGGTGCTCATTATGGTCAGCGTCGCGCTTGAAACGACGGAACAACTCGAATCTCAGATGCTCATGCGTCACTACAAGGGATTCCTGAACTAACCGATATGAAACTGATCTTTTTAGGTCCGCCGGGTGCGGGCAAAGGCACACAGGCAGAGCGCATTGCGGAGCGATATGAGATCGCGCACCTCTCGACGGGCGACATGCTTCGAAGCGAGATCCGCAATGCCACTCCGCTGGGTGCGGCGGCAAAGGCATACATCGACCGCGGCGAGCTTGTTCCGGACAGCGTCATCATCGACATGGTCCGCGAACGGATCACGCGGGATGACTGCAAGAACGGCTTCCTTTTAGACGGTTTTCCGAGGACGGTCGTACAGGCCGAAGCGCTTCGCGAATTCACCGGTATTGACTACGCGGTCAACATCGACGTTCCGAGCGAGCGGCTGGTCGCCCGCATCTCCGGGCGCAGAATGTGTCCCGACTGCGGCGCGGCGTATCACGTATCCATGTATACGGAACCGACCTGCCGTAAGTGCGGCGCAACGCTCTATCAGCGTGATGACGACCGCGAGGAAACGGTTATAAACCGCCTGAAGGTCTATACGGAAAAGACGGCGCCCCTGATCGCCTTCTATGAAGCGGCAGGGAAGCTCGTCACCGTGGACGGCGATCAGTCCGTCGATGCGGTGACGGAAAGCATTTTGAAAGGGCTCGGCGCATGATCACAATCAAGTCTGCGCAGGACATCGAACGGATGAAGGCGGCCGGCAAGGTCGTGGAGGATACCCTGAAGCTTTTGGAAAAAAGCGTTCGGATCGGTATCACCACGGAGGAGCTCAACCGTATCGCGGAGGAGTACATCCGAAGCCGGGGCGCATATCCGACATGTCTCCACTACAACGGGTATCCGAAGGCGATCTGCATCTCGGTCAACGAGGTGGTCGTCCACGGGATCCCCGGACCGCGTAAGCTCAAGGACGGCGACATCGTAAGCTGCGACGTCTGTGCCACGCTGAACGGCTTTGTCGGCGACGCGACGCGAACCTTTTTGGTCGGCAACGTCGCGGAGGAGACGAGAAAGCTCGTCGAGGTCACGAAGGAGTGCTTCTATAAGGGCATCGAATTCGCAAGACCGGGCTATCGGGTTTCCGACATCAGCAAAGCGATCCAGAGCCACGCGGAATCGCACGGATACGGCGTCGTGCGGGAACTGACCGGCCACGGAGTCGGACGGAACCTGCATGAGGACCCGGAAGTGCCGAACTTCTATTCGCCGCGCGCACGGCAGCGCCTGGAAGCAGGCATGACGATCGCGGTGGAGCCGATGATCACACTCGGCTCAAGGGAAGTCTGGCAGCTCGAAGACGGCTGGACCGTTTCGACCCGGGACGGCAAGCCCGCTGCGCATTACGAGAACACGATCGCGATCACCGACGGCGATCCGATCCTGCTGACCTGTTCGGAGGCGCTCGTATGATGCGGGAACCGCTGTATGAGGGCGAGATCGTTCGCTCACGCGCAGGGCGGGATTGCGGACGCGTGTTCGTGGTATGGAAGGTCCTTGATGAGCAGTACGCGCTGCTTGTTGACGGAAAGCTTCGTACCATCGAGCGTCCCAAGAAAAAGAAGCGCAGGCACCTTTTGAAAGCGTCCGAAACGCGGATGGAGCTTTCCGGAAAACTCTCGAATGCGGATTTCCGAAAGTTCCTCGCCGCGGAAGGATTCCAAAACGACCGTAACGAATAAAAGGAGGGATATCGTTGTCCAAACAGGATGTCATTGAAGTGGAAGGCGTCGTGACCGAAGCGTATCCGAACGCGATGTTCGAAGTCAAGCTTCCGAACGATCACAAGATCCTCGCGACCATTTCGGGCAAGCTGCGCATGAACTACATCCGCATCCTTCCCGGAGACAAGGTCACCGTCGAGCTTTCGATGTATGATTTGACCCGCGGCCGCATCACGTGGCGCGCAAAGAACTGAGAGATCAGCAAAAGATTTAAAGGAGAAAAGCTATGAAAGTCAGACCGTCTGTGAAACCCATTTGCGAGAAGTGCAAGATCATCAAGCGCAAGGGTCGCGTCATGATCATTTGCGAGAATCCGAAGCACAAGCAGAAGCAGGGCTAACCCAAAGGGGAACAAACTTGCGGGGCGGCTGGCACGCAAGTGCAACCCGCAAGCCTATATAGATCATTTTTCTGAAATTTATTACGGAGGTAGAGAAACGATATGGCACGTATTGCTGGCGTAGACCTTCCGAGAGATAAGCGAGTCGAGATCGGCTTGACCTATATCTACGGGATCGGTCGGACAACCGCTTCCAGGATCCTCGCAGAGACCGGCATCAACCCCGATACCCGCGTTCGTGATCTGGAAGAGAACGATGTCAACAAGATCAGAGATTTTATCGACCACAACCTGAAGGTTGAGGGCGATTTGAGACGTGAAACCTCGATGAACATCAAGCGACTGGTGGAAATCGGCTGCTATCGCGGGGTTCGTCACCGCAAGGGCCTGCCCGTTCGCGGACAGTCCACGAAGCAGAACGCTCGTACCCGCAAGGGTCCGAAACGTACGCAGG
>CAMNHT010000163.1 GCA_946539625.1 uncultured Clostridia bacterium
TCACCGAAGATGACGGATGAGGTGGTACGCAGAAAAGCGAACGCTTTTCGCGGATCAATGCATTGCGCATTCGCGCATGAATTGACCTGCGGTCATGAATTGAACCGCAGGGCTTGAATGCGGAACCGGGAGGCCGTGGTCGGCCTCCCCTACGCGTCCTTTTTTCTTTTGGATAGTCCGAAGGTGAAGACAAAGACGAGCAGAAGCCCGATCGTGGAGGAAAGCGTAACGGCAAGCATATCAAAGCTGTTTTGCAGCATTTCGGCGCGGGTCGCCAGTGTCGGAACGGTGACGTTCGGGCAAAACAGCGGTGTGATAAGGTAGACCGTCAGTGCGGCAAGCGACGCGGTTATGAGCCGAACAAAGCAATAGCGCGGAAGAGAAAGCGGAACATACGACGCGCTTTGCAGAAGCACGGACACGCCGCCAAATTGGATGAAGAACGCGACAAGCGCAAGCCGCTGCGGAAGCGATAGCGGCAAAACAGCAATTGCCGAAGCGCCGGATGTCATTTCAAAGAGGCAGAGCACAACTGCGCGGACGGTCGAAGATGCATCACCGAACAGACGAAAGACGCCGATCGCTTCGAGCAGCGCCCCGAGCACAGTAGCAAAGACAAGACAGGCGCCGATGTTTAAAATCGCCTGAACACCGTCGCCGATGGAGAAAGGCAGATCGCGAGCGAGCGCGGGCGTTTCGGTGGAATGATTGGGATTGATCCGAATGCGGGAAAGCGGGATCAGACCGATCAGCGCTGTGCCGAAGATGCCGAGCAGCAACGGCAGCGCTGTTCCCGGATCACGAAAAAAGCCGGCAGAAACGACGGAGATCAAAAAGACCGGATTCGGAAGGTTACTGAACGCGGCGGCTTTTCGCGCGTCGGAAAGCGACAGCGCGCCGTCACGGTATAAGCTGCCCGTAAGCTTTGCGCCGACGGGATAGCCGCCGAGAACGCCGATCGGCAGCAGGAGAAACGGGACGACGCGCTTCGGAAACCGGAAAAGGAACCCACTTCGTAAAAGAAGCGATGAGGCAATGAGATACGGCAAAAGCGACGGCAGTACACGCGTCCACCATAGCATTGCCGCATCATAGGCGGCTTTTGCGACAGCGTCCGGCACGGCGATCAGCCCGAACAGAATGAGAAGCGGCAACAGAAAAAACATAGCGTCCCCCTTTTGAGACGCTACGCTTTTTCCAAGCGGATTATGCTTGTGTTTCCAAAAGGCGACGTATTTCCGGCAGCGCTTCGGACGCGGCGGTTCTTCCTATGGCAATGCACTTTGCGGCGTCATGCGGAATCAGACGACCCATGAACGACACGTCCGGACGGATCAGTACGTCCTCGCCGAAGGGCTTCAGCCGGTCGATCGCCGCGCGCATGATGTCCACGGAACGGAACGCGACCGTGTACGCGTTCGGATGCTTCGGCGCGTACGGCGCGCAGATGGAAAGATCGACACCGATCACGACGTCCGCGCCGTTTTCCCTGAGGATATCGACGGGAACCGATTCGACCGTTCCGCCGTCAATATAAACCGTGCCGTCGATCGTGACAGGACGCAGCAACGCGGGGATCGCAATGCTTGCGCGAACGGCGTCGGCAAGCTTTCCCTCGTGCAGATACCGGGTCTCTCCGGTTGCGATGTCGACCGCCGAGCACCAGAAAGGCACGCATGTTTCGGAAAACGAACGTTTGTCCGTAACGATCTCACAAAGCTTATGAAACTTGTTGCCGGAAAAGACGCCTGACCGAAACGGGTTGAAAGGATCAAGCACGTCGCGCTTTCTGAGCCCCGTCGCGAATCTGCCGAGCGCGTAAAGGTCCATCTCCGCCGCGTACGCCGCTCCGACGAACGCACCGACCGACGCGCCGGAAATAAAGTCGATCGGAATATTCGCTTCCTCCAATACCTGCAAAACGCCGATGTGCGCGATCCCGCGCATGCCTCCCGAGCCGAGCGCGACACCGACGAGCTTTCTTTTTCGCTGCATACCTTCCCTCCGCTGTTTTCGCTTAGTATACGGGCGGATCGCCTTTTTATTCGGATAGACAAAGCGTCTGCGATATGGTATACTGTAAATGTACAGGAAAGGAGTGGTTTCTACATGATAGGCATGGTAAAGGAAGAGGCAAGAGCTGCGCTGAAGCTGCAATACTGGCCGATCGTCGGCAACGAACTGCTCGCGTCGATCCTGGTCGGCGGTTTCGGCAGTTTCTCGCTGCGGTTCAATCGGTCGGCCCTGAACAATCTGCGCGATCTGATCGACAACGACGCACTGTTCGGTCAGATCATGCACATCCTGTTCGGCGTGATCGTCACGGCGGGCGTGATCGGACTTGTGTATGCATTTCTGGTCGGGAACGTGATACGCGTCGGCATCGCGGGGATCCGTCTGTCCGCTTACCGAAAGGAAAGTTTCCGTACGGAAGACCTGTTCATTGCGTTCAAACAGTATGGCAGATGCGTCGGAACAATGGCGCTTTACACGCTGTTTGTCGTGATTGGCACGATCCTTTTCATCGTTCCGGGCATCATTGTTGCATATGGATTGTATGAAGTACCGTTCCTGCTGGCGGAAGATCCGTCGCTGTCCGGCATGGACGCGATCCGCCGTTCCTGGAATGATATGAAGGGACATAAGGGAGAGCTGTTCGGACTGGAGTTGTCCTTCATCGGATGGATCCTGCTGACGATCCTGACCTTCGGCATCCTTGCGATCTTCTACACGGGACCGTACATGGCGCTTGCGGAAGCGGGCTATTTTCACGAAATGCACCATAATGTGACGGCAGAGAACTTTTCGGCAGACAGCTATCACGAGTAATTGAAACATCAGAAACGGAACCGATCGCAATCCTGCGATCGGTTCTTTCATGCAAAAAGCACGATCCGATGATCTCCAAGCCAAACAGGCTGTCGGAAGGAGACAGAAAGAATTGACCTTTTCAGGGGAGGCAAGAACGCGTGACGACACCATATTACATGCGGAAAGCGTGCGAATGCCGTGCCATGCAACAAAGAAAGGTATGCGAGGGGTCAAAAGCACGAGTGGTTTGCGGCGAATAAAAAAAGTGAAAGGGCGCTTTCACGCCCTATCATCATATCGGTATTGATTCAAACTGAATCATGCTTTGCCGTTGCAGCCGAGCACGTCGACCAGCTTGTGCTGGACCATCTTCTGGATCGCTGCACGCGCGGGCTTCAGATACTGACGCGGGTCGAAGTGATCCGGATGCTCGTTGAAGTACTGACGGATGCATGCCGTCATTGCAAGGCGCAGGTCGCTGTCGATGTTGATCTTACAGACCGCCATACGCGCGGCTTCGCGAAGCTGTTCCTCGGGAATGCCGACCGCGTCGGGCATCCTGCCGCCGTTTTCGTTGATGATCTTGACGAATTCCTGCGGAACGGAGGAAGAACCGTGCAGAACGATCGGGAAGCCCGGCAAACGCTTTTCGACTTCGCGGAGGATGTCGAAGCGGAGGGGCGGGGGAACGAGAAGACCCTGTTCGTTACGCGTGCACTGGGCGGCGGTGAACTTATAGGCGCCGTGGCTCGTGCCGATGGCGATCGCCAGCGAGTCGCATCCGGTGCTCTCGACGAATTCCTGCACGTCCTCGGGACGGGTGTAGGAGGAATTCTCAG
>CAMNHT010000164.1 GCA_946539625.1 uncultured Clostridia bacterium
ATACAAAAACCGGACCTTCGCGCGAAGGTCCGGTTGATTTCATTTCCGGTATCTTACCACTTATAGGAGAAGTGGACCGGATATCCGTTGTTGATCAGCTGATCGAGAACCGCGTTGTAGGTGTCGACGTCGCCCATCTCGATGACGATCGTATCCAGCTTTTTGCAGCTCTTCAGCTCGGAGATCGTGCTCGTCTTGATCTTGAGTCCGCTGAGATCCAGCCGTTTCAGTGCGGTGAGCTTGCCGAAGCCCGTCAGATCCGTTACCTTTGTCTTATGGATACGAAGCTTTTCGAGCTTGGTAAGCGAGGCCAGCGGCTTGACGTTTTCGAGCTTCTTCATGTTCCCGAGATGCAGATACGTCAGTTTTGTCAGCTTCCCGATCGGCGTAATGTCCGAAACGTTGCTGATGCTGTACAGATACAGTTCCCGGAGATTCGTCAGCTTCCCGATCGACTCAAGGCTCTTATTCGTCAGCGGGTTATCGCCCATATTCAGGTATGTCAGTCCCGTAAGTCCTTCAAGCGGCGTCGTATCGCTGACTTTGTTGTGCACAAAGCTCAGATCGGTCAGCGCGGTCAGCCCTTTGACCCAGCTGATGTCCGTAACCGCGTTTCCGTCGCCCGTGCCGCAGCTTGACAGCTGCATATCGCGCATCTTTGTAAGCTTGCCGAGCGGTTTGTAATCCTGAAGACTGACATAATCGAGCTCAAGCTCCTCCAGATCCGGGCACAGCAGGACCAGTTTTTCAACGTCTTCCGGGGGAATGTGGTTCGGGCTGCCGCTCTTGCCGTCAATGCCGAGCTCCTTGCCTCTGAGCGTTTTCGATCCGGTCTTGACCTGCTTGCCGCCGAACGTAAAATACTCCGGTACGGGGGTCGGCGTCGGCGTGGGTTCCGGTGTGGGCGTCGGCGTGGGTTCCGGCGTCGGTGTCGGCGTCGGCGCTTCGGTGGGTTCCGGCGTCGGGGTCGCGGTCGGTTCCGGCGGCAGCGTCGTCTGCTCTCCCGGCGCTTCACTGGCTGTCACGACCGTTTCACCGGCGGGCTCCGGTGTCGGCGCCTCGGTCGGCGCGGTCGCATTCGGTTCCTTCGTTGCGGCATTTGCCGCAGGCGTCGCCTCCGCGGACGGATCCGTCACCCTTTCACAGCGGATCGTATAGCAGCGCGGCAGCAGGATCAGGCAGAGTGAAACCGCCATTGCGACGACGATGCAGGCAAGTGCGATCACCACCCAGACCGGCACGCCGCTTTTTCCTGTTTTTTTCGGATTTCCGGACATCTGTTCCATATGCTCCTCCCTCTTGCGCAGCCGCGCATCTTTCTCCGTATACAGAATACCATATGGGGCACGATTTGAAAAGTGCTTTTTTCGAAAATCGCGCAAAAGCCGCTGTGCCGCGCATGCTTCCGTATTCCTGTTTATCCACACACGCGCCGCCTTTGAAACCCCCATAAATACAAGGATTGTGGATAACCCTGTGGATAAGGTGGAAAAGGAGCGTGGATAATGTGACTAAATTATGAACGGGTTCAGTCGCGGTACGGACTTTTGTAGTTCTTTGTCGGCGGAAACAGTTTCCGGATCCGTTCCAGATTCGCCGCGCGTTCCTCATCGGTCATGCCGGGCGGGTTCTTCGGTGCATCGTCCCCCGGCGCATCGGCAGCAACGTCGGTCGTCCGCTCCGCCGTTTCGACGGACGGGCAATGCACGTCGCCAAAGGGGATGCGCCCGGGCGCGCCGGACGTCTGCAGCGGATACGCATAGATATCGTAATACACGCCGTACGGATCGTGCCGCTCGACCGCAAAGCCCTTTTCGATCAGCTCGGACAGAATGGCCTTTGCCTCGTCCGGCGAAATCTTCAGCGACCGGACGATCTCGTTGAGCCGGAATTGCCACGTTTCCGCCCGGTCCAGAAACGTAACCAGCATTCCGCGAGCCGGCAGCGACAAAATGCCGTTGCGGATCACGCGCGAATCCATTGCGGAAAAATAACGGTATTGATTCTTGATAACTGCCATACGGTTTGTTCCTCCCGACGCAAACAGTATGCCATAAAAACTTCGGACAGGTTTCCCGGAATTTTGTCCGATTTCATTTCCGCGCATTGCGGACTTTCTTCCTATGTACCAAAAAAAGATAGAGGATACATATAGAGGAAACAGAGAACGGAGAAACAGAAAGAAGATCTTCTCCTCTATAGAGAAAAAAGTCATATCTGTTTCTTCTCTATATAGAAGAAAGATTGTTTCCTCTATAGAAAAAAGACGATCTCCTCTGTCATACTCTTTTTCCTCTATACAAAATATTTTTTCTCTGTACGAACCGCGCCGTTCCGCCTTTCCGCTTGACAGCGTGCGGTTCCGCCCGTTACAATATACAAGAACAAAACACACGGGAGGCAAGGTATGGAACGGTTTTCAAAGCTTCTGAAGGGCAAGTTCGCGTTCGGATGCATGCGCATGCAGCTTGACGCAAACGGCGAGGTGGATCTCGACAACTTCCGCGAAATGGTGGACTGCTATATGAACGCGGGCTTCAACTATTTCGACACGGCGCACGTCTATTACGACGGCAAGAGCGAGCTCGCTTTGAAGGCAGGGCTTACAAGCCGTTACCCGCGCGAATCGTACGTTTTCACAAACAAGCTGACCTCAATCTGCTTTGAGACCGAAGCGGACATTCTGCCGCTCTTTGAAAAGCAGCTCGACATGTGCGGCGTGGAGTATTTTGACTTCTATCTGATCCACTCCGTACAACAGGGGAACTATCAGAAGTACACGGACTGCAACGCGTTCGGGATCGTGCAGAAGCTGAAAGCCGAGGGAAAGGTGAAGCATGTCGGCATGTCGTTCCACGATTCGCCGGAGTTCCTCGATCGCGTTCTCTCGGAGCATCCGGAGCTTGAGATCGTGCAGATCCAGTACAACTGGCTCGATCTCGACGATCCGAACGTGCAGTCGCAGGCGTGCATGGACGTGTGTAAAAAGCACGATAAGCCCGTGCTCGTCATGGAGCCGATCAAGGGCGGCGGACTGGTCTTTCTGCCGGACGCGGCGCTCGAAAAGCTCAATTCCCTGAACGAGGGCTCGCCCGCCGAGATCGCATTGAGGTTCGTTGCGGAACAGGAGCCGGTCGTGATGATCCTTTCCGGCATGAACAACGTGGCGCAGATGAAAGAAAACATCGCGTTCATGCAGGACCCGAAGCCGCTCTCCCCCGCGGCGCACCAGGCAATCGACGAGGTCCGAAAGATGATGCGCGCGCTGCCGCTTGTGGCGTGCACATCCTGCCGCTACTGCACGGACGGGTGTCCGATGCAAATCAACATTCCCGGCGTGTTCCGCTGCATCAACGATCGGATCAAGTTCCCGAATAAACCCCAAAGTCCCTACGGCTGGGTCACGTCGAAGGGCGGCAAGGCGTCGGAGTGCATCGAATGCGGTCAGTGCGAAGACATCTGCCCGCAGCATCTTCCGATCCGCGAGCTTTTAAAGCAGGCGGCGGAACAGTTTGAGTAAGCTATAAAAAACGCGGGGCTCATCGGAGCCCCCTTGTTCTATATTCACCCCTGTGTGCGGTAGGGGCGGGCATTGCCCGTCCGCGAAGAATCGATGCGGACGACTGTTCATGTC
>CAMNHT010000165.1 GCA_946539625.1 uncultured Clostridia bacterium
CAGATCATCATCAACCATGTGCAGGCGCGTGACGGCGAGTTCATCGACAACATGGATCAGGCGCTCGAGCGTGCTGTCGCAAACGGCGTCAAAAACCTCGTGATCCAGCCGACGCATCTCATGCAAGGCGCGGAATACGATGAGCTTTGCGAGGCGGTCAAAAAGTACGAAGACAAGTTTGAGAGCGTTCAGGTCGCGCTGCCGCTTCTGGGCGAAGTCGGCACGGACGCGACGGTCGTCAATACGGACAAGGGCGTTGTTGCAAAGGCGATCACGGCGGAAGCGGTGAAGGCCGCCGGATATGAGAGCCTTGAAGCTGCGGAAGCGGACGGCGTTGCGTTTGTATTCATGGGACACGGCACGTCGCACACTGCAAAGGTCAGCTACACGCAGATGCAGAACATGATGAACACCCTCGGCTACAGGAATGTGTTCATCGGCACGGTGGAAGGCAAACCGGAAGAAACCGCTTGCGAAGAAGTCATCAAGACGGTCAATGCGGCGGGTTATACCAAAGTCATCCTTCGTCCGCTGATGGTCGTTGCGGGCGATCATGCAAACAACGACATGGCGGATCCCGAGGATCCCGAATCCTGGTATTCCATGTTCAATGCCTCCGGTCTCTTTACGGAGATCACCTGCCAGATCGAGGGCCTCGGCAGAATCGCTGATGTACAGGCACTGTATGTTGCGCATGCCGGCGCGGCTTTGAAGCAGGTCGAGGGCATCAAACTGGTCGACATGAAGGGCCACGAGGTTACGCTCAAAAAGCCCGCGGAGCGCATTGTGGCGCTGACCGCGTCCGATTGTGAGATCGTCTTTGCGCTCGGCGCGGGGGATCTTCTGGTCGGCAGAGGCGAGTACTGTGACTATCCTGCAGAGGTCTTTGCAATTCCGTCCGTAGAATCCGGCGGCAATACGAACATTGAACAGATCCTTGCGCTCAATCCGGACGTCGTCGTCATGAGCAGCATGGCGCAGACCGAGGAGCAGGTCAAGCAGCTGGAGGACGCGGGCGTTGCAGTCGTCGTCAGCGACGCGCAGGATATCGAGGGCGTCTACACGGCAATCGAACTGCTCGGAGGGCTGCTCGGCAAGGATGCGGAGGCGGATAAAATCATTTCCGATATGAAAGCGGGCTTTGCGGAGATCGAGGCGAACAAGCTGGACGGCACGCAGACGGTGTACTTCGAAGTCTCCCCGCTGCAGTGGGGGCTCTGGACGGCAGGCACCGGCACGTTCATGAATGAGATCGCGGAGATGGTCGGTCTCAGGAACTGCTTCGGCGATCTTTCCGGTTGGGCGCAGATCTCCGAGGAACAGGTGCTCGAGCGCAACCCTGACTACATAGTGACGATCACCATGTACTGGGGCGAGGGCCCGACGCCGGAGGAGGAGATCATGTCCCGTCCCGGCTGGGAGAACATCACGGCAGTCCAAAACGGCGCGATCCTGAATCTCCAGAACAACGAGCTTTCCCGCCCGATTCCGCGACTTGCGGATGGCGCGAAGATGCTGTATGATTTTGTCATGGAGAAGATGGCAGCACTTCAGCCCGCTGCGTAAAAGGAGTCTATGAAACGGATCGGCGAGCATTTCGGAGAATGGATCGCGATCTTCGCACTCGTTACCCTGTGCGTGTTTTTCGCATGCGTCTGCATCGGCAGCGTTTCGATCCCTTTGAAGGACACCGTTCGCGTCATTTCGGACGCGATCCGCGGGGTCCCGTCCGAAAAAGCGTATGCGCTCGCCCGATCCGTGATTGTGCCGATCCGGCTGCCGCGTGTGCTGTGCGTGGCGCTGGTCGGCGCATCGTTGTCTCTTGCGGGCGCAAGCATGCAGGGACTTCTCAAAAACCCGCTTGCGGACGGGTCCACAATCGGCGTGTCCTCCGGCGCGTCGCTCGGCGCGGTCATTGCAATCGCGTTCGGCATCACGTTCCCGAAGCTGCCGTTTGCCGGGACAATGATCATGGCGATCCTGTTCGCACTCGGCTCGTTACTAATCATTTTAGGGCTTGCATGGCGCTTGGACTGCTCGCTTTCGACCAATACAATCATTCTGATCGGCGTAGTCTTCTCGATGTTTGCGTCCAGCGTCATGAGCATAATCATCACGTTTGCGTCCGATCATCTCAAAAGCATCACGTTCTGGACCATGGGCAGTCTGCAGGGTGCGAGCTACCGCAACGCCGCAGTGCTCGCGGGAACGTTTTTGATCGCCGGTACGGTGCTGCTGCTGAACGCACGCGAGCTGAACGCCTTTGCGATCGGCGAGGATAACGCAAGGCAAATCGGCGTCAATGTGCGCCGTGTGCGGCTCACGGTGCTGATCGCAGTTGCGTGCCTGATCGGCGTTTGCGTGTCGATCGGCGGCACAATCGGCTTTGTGGGGCTTGTTACGCCGCATATGGTGCGCATGATCGTGGGCCCGAATCACAAGCGTCTGCTGCCCGCATCCCTGTTTTCCGGCGCAGTCTTTCTGATGCTCGCGGATCTGGCGGCGCGGTCGTTGTTCTCCCCGCGTGAGCTGCCGATCGGCGTGGTAACGAGCGTGATCGGCGCGGCGGTGTTCGTGGCGATCTATTACCGCGCGAGAAGGAGGTAGGGGCATGCTGGAAGTGGAACACCTGACGGTGCAGTACGGCGCGTTTGCCGCCGTAAGAGATTGCTCCTTTACCGTTTCGGACGGGCAATGGCTGATGATCGTCGGTCCGAACGGCGCCGGAAAAACGACCGTTCTGAACGCGATCGCACAGGGCGTGCCGTATTCCGGTATAATCCGGTTTGACGAAAAGGATCTCAAAAAAACAGATGCTGCAGCACGCGCCCGCTCGATCGGCGTTCTGTCGCAGAACCATTATGTCGGGTATGCCTTCTCCGTCGAGGAGGTCGTTCGTCTCGGACGGTTTGCGCACAGGGGCGGATTGTTTTCTTCACACAGGAAGGATGACGAAAAAGCAGTGGAGGAGGCGCTGGAGCGTACGGGCTTGACCGCGCTGCGTCAGCAGTCCGTGCTGACGCTGTCCGGAGGGGAACTCCAGCGAACCTTTCTTGCACAGGTGTTCGCGCAGAATCCGCGCTATCTGATGCTGGATGAACCGACCAATCATCTGGATCTGATCTATCAGAAACAGATTTTTGCGCTGATCGCAGATTGGCTCAAAACCCCCGGTCGGGCGGTGGTGTCCGTGGTCCACGATCTTTCACTTGCAAAAGCGTACGGCACACAGACGCTGCTGCTGCATCACGGCAATACGGTTGCGCTCGGCGAAACGCAAGCTGTGATGTGTCCCGACAACCTGAACGCAGTTTATGAGATGGACGTCGCTTCCTGGATGCGAACAATGCTGAAGCAGTGGAATAATATGTAATCCGGGAACTTCTGAAATTACAGGCTGCAGCTCACGCGTTTAAGGTTTCCAACAGATGAGAATATGATTAAGAAATAAGCATTGCGATAAAGCCCGAAGCGTGCGCGCTTCGGGCTTTATGCTGTCTTTCTGCGGTTATTCGCCGTAGACGATCTCGCGGAGGACAAGCTCTTC